>NZ_JBFAKW010000014.1:0-50177 GCF_040655955.1 Streptomyces sp. NPDC050263
GTACGTCCAGTACGAGGACTTCCGGCCGGCACACCGAGAGCACGCACCGGACGCCGCTCCTTGACGGGCAAACGTTGCCTGCCGCGGCACTAGACGGCGTCGGGAAGAGGCCGGGGCGGGACCGAAAAAGCCCGGGCGCCCCCGTGCCGGGGGCGCCCGGGCTCAACGGCCGAGGATCAGCGCATCAGCCGTGCTTGGCGCGGCTCGCGGTGCGGGCGCGGTCACGCTGGTCCAGCACCACCTTGCGGATGCGGACCGCCTCCGGGGTCACCTCGACGCACTCGTCGTCGCGGCAGAACTCCAGGGACTGCTCCAGCGACAGCTTGCGCGGCGGGACGATCGCCTCGAACGAGTCGGCCGAGGACGACCGCATGTTCGTGAGCTTCTTCTCCTTGGTGATGTTCACGTCCATGTCGTCGGAGCGCGAGTTCTCGCCGACGATCATGCCCTCGTACACCTCGGTGCCGGGGTCGGTGAACAGGACGCCGCGCTCCTGGAGGTTCGTCATCGCGAACGCGGTGACGGCGCCGGAGCGGTCGGCGACCAGCGAGCCGTTGTTACGGGTCGTCAGCGTGCCGAACCAGGGCTCGTGGCCCTCGTGGATGGAGTGCGCGATGCCGGTGCCGCGCGTACCGGTGAGGAACTCGGTACGGAAGCCGATGAGGCCGCGGGAGGGAACGACGAACTCCATGCGGACCCAGCCGGAGCCGTGGTTCGACATGTTGTCCATACGGCCCTTGCGGACGCCCATGAGCTGCGTCACCGGGCCCATGTGCTCCTCGGGCACGTCGATCGTCATGCGCTCGACGGGCTCGTAGGTCTTGCCCTCGACTTCCTTCGTGACGACCTGCGGCTTGCCGATGGTCAGCTCGAAGCCCTCGCGGCGCATCTGCTCGACCAGGATGGCGAGCGCGAGCTCACCACGGCCCTGGACCTCCCAGGCGTCCGGCCGCTCGGTGTCGAGCACGCGCAGCGAGACGTTGCCGACCAGCTCGCGGTCGAGGCGGTCCTTGACCTGGCGGGCGGTGACCTTGCGGTCCTTGACCGCGGCCTTGTTGTCCGCGCCCTTGCCGGTGGCGCCGCGGCCGACCATCGGCGAGGTGTTCGTGCCGATGGTCATCGAGATCGCCGGCTCGTCGACCGTGATGAGCGGCAGCGCGATCGGGTTCTCGGGGTCGGCGAGGGTCTCGCCGATCATGATGTCCGGGATACCGGCGACGGCACAGATGTCACCGGGGCCCGCCTTCTCGGCGGGCTTGCGGGTGAGCGCCTCGGTCATCAGCAGCTCGGTGATGCGCACGTTGGACATGGTGCCGTCGCGCTTGATCCACGTGACGGTCTGACCCTTGCGCAGCTCGCCCTGCTCGACGCGCAGCAGCGCGATCCGGCCGAGGAAGTTGTCGGCGTCCAGGTTGGTGACGTGCGCCTGGAGGGGGGCCTCGGTGTCGTACTCCGGAGCCGGGACGTGCGACAGGATCGTGGAGAAGAACGGCTCCAGGCTGTCGCTGTCCTGCGGGACCGTGCCGTTCTCCGGCTTGGTGAGCGAGGCCACACCGTCACGCGCACACGCGTAGACGATGGGGAACTCGATCTGGTCCTCGTCGGCGTCGAGGTCGAGGAAGAGGTCGTAGGCCTCGTTGACGACCTCGTCGATGCGCGAGTCGGGGCGGTCCGTCTTGTTGATGCACAGGATGACGGGCAGGCGGGCCTGCAGCGCCTTGCGCAGCACGAAGCGGGTCTGGGGCAGCGGACCCTCGGAGGCGTCGACGAGCAGCACCACCGCGTCCACCATCGACAGACCGCGCTCGACCTCGCCGCCGAAGTCGGCGTGGCCGGGGGTGTCGATGATGTTGATGGTGACGACCTCGCCGCCGTCCTTGGGGTGGTACTTCACGGCCGTGTTCTTGGCCAGGATCGTGATGCCCTTCTCACGCTCCAGGTCGTTCGAGTCCATCATGCGGTCGTCGAGCGACTCCGCGGCGTGCGCTGCGAAGGCACCGGCCTGCTTGAGCATGGCGTCGACCAAGGTCGTCTTGCCGTGGTCGACGTGAGCGACGATGGCGACATTGCGGATGTCGTGGCGCGTGGCCATATAGCGGCGTTCTCCCGGAGTGTGAGGACGGCCCTGCTGCGTACGTCTGTGTTACGCGGGCCCTGCCGGGCTTGACACGCCACGGCCTCACCCCATGGTACGTGGCCCCGCGACGGACAGCCTCCGCAGGGCCACTCGGCCGGTTCCGGCTCAGTCCTCGGAGGGGCTCACGGAGGGGCTCACGGAGGAGTTCGGGGCGGGGGTCGAGGCGCCCTTCGCGCCGCTCGCGCCCTTCTTCAGGAAGCCCATGTCCTGGTAGACGGGGGTCTCGAAGCCGAAGGCGCCGGCGTTCGCCACGTTCTTGCGGACGGCCGTGAGCTGGGGCCGCTGATAGAGCGGAATCGATCCGGCAGCGGCCCAGATCCGGGAGTCGGCCTTGCGCAGCAGGGACCGCGCCTCGCTCGCGTCCAGGGTGCCGATCGCCTGGTCGAAGAGCTGGTCGACCTGGTCGGTGCCGACCCGCGTGTAGTTCTGCTCGACGCTCAGCGAGCCGTCGGCGGCCGGGACGGGCTTGGCGTAGATCGGCCGGGCGTCGGTGGCGGGGAAGGCGGACGCGGGCCAGGAGTACAGGGCGAGGTCGTACTGGCCGGAGGCGATGTGGTCCTTGAAGTAGCTCTCGTCGGAGACCTTGGTGATCTCCGTGCCGATGCCGACCTTGGCCAGCATCTTCGTGATCCGCCCGGCGACCGCCGCCAGGGACTCCGAGCCCGGGCCGGACGGCAGCACGAACCGCAGGTTCAGCGCCTTGCCGTCCTTGGCCAGCGCCTTCGCCGGAGCCACGGCGGGCGCGGCGGTGCCGGCCGACGCGGGGGTCGCGTCCGGGGCCGCGGTGCCCTTCGGGGCGTAGGCGCCGGGGGCGCCGCCCTGGTTCGGCTGCTTGTACTGCTTGCCGTCCTGGGCGAGCTGCCGCCCGCCGCTCTCGCTCTTGTGCGCGCTGTTCTGCGCGCTCTCGTCCTTGGCCGCGTGGTGCTTCTCCTCGCGGCCGGTCTCGGCCGGCGCCTTGTCGTCCTCGCCGACGATGTAGGTGCCGTCGTCGCCGCCCGCGGAGTCGTCGTCGGCCTTCTTGCCCGCCGCGCCGGCCGCCTTGCCGCCCTTCTCCTTGACGGGGCCGCCGGCCACCCAGCCCGCGTCCGCGAGCAGCGCCTGCGCCTCGGAGGTGTCCTGGCCGCCGAGCGCCCCGCTGTTGTCGGCGTAGACGTCCTGTCCGGCCAGGGCCAGATGGCTGCCCACGGGCTGCGCGGGCAGCCCCAGCGGCTTCAGCACGAGCCGGGCCAGTTCCTTGCGGTCCAGCGCCCGGGCCACGGCGCGGCGCACCCGCTCGTCCGCCAGCGGCCCGTTCGCGCCGTTCAGCGCCAGCTGGGTGTAGGCGGGCTCCAGCGATCTGCGCACCTCGAACCCGCGCAGCGCCTTCTGCTGCTGCTCCCACTGCGCGATCGCGCTGCGCAGCTTCGTGCGGGCCTCGTCCTCGTCCTCGCCCTCGCCCTCGTCGTCGTCGTCGGCCGCGTCCTCGGCCAAGCCGTGGGCGAGCGCCCAGGACCGCAGCGCCTCCGCCGCGGTGCGCCCGGAGCCGGGGCCGGCGAGCGGTCCGGCCGCGCCGTTCGCCGCGCCGTCGACGCGCTGTGCTGCGACCGGGTCGACCTCGGCCAGATCGATCTTCCCGTCGGCCAGCGCGGACACCCGCTCGTCCCTCGGGACGGCCGTCAGCACCAGCTCGGACAGCTTGGCCGGGCGGCCCCACCAGCGCGGGTTGCGGGTGAGGCGCACCTCGTTCTTCTTGCGGTCGATCCGCTTCACGAGGAACGGGCCGGCGGTCACCTTCAGGGTGGGCCGCGCCCCGTCGTTGAAGGCGTCGGGCGTGCCCATGACGTCCTTCGGGTACAGCGGGGAGAACAGCGACCGCCAGTCCGCGTAGCGCCGGCTGAAGGTGACCCGGACCTCCAGGTCGTTCTCGCCGCGCTCGATCTTCTCGATGCGGTCGTAGCCGGCGTTGCGGGCGGTCCAGTACGCGGTGTCCTTGCCCGCCAGCGCGCGCCACTGGGCGGCGAAGTCGGCGGCGCCGATCTCCCGGCCGTCGCTCCAGACGGCCTGCTGGTTCAGCTTGTACAGCACGACCTGTTTGGGCTCGGCGTCGACGACCTTCGCGGACTCCAGGTAGTCGGCGTCGCGCTGCGGCCGCCCGTTCGCGTCGATGCGGTACATCGTCGGCAGCACGGCCTGGGCGACCCGGGTCGTGGTCGCGTCGGCGTCCGCCTGGAAGGTGTTGAAGGTGTCCGGCACGGCGTCCACCGCCCAGCGCAGGGTGCCGCCCTCGGCGATCCGGGCGCGGGCGGCCGGCGCGATGTCCTGGCGGGCGAGCGGCTTGCCGGCCTCGTCGGCGGAGCCGCAGCCGGACAGCAGGGGCACCGCGAGCACACCCGCGGTGAGGAAGGCGACCGAGCGCAGCACCGCGCGCGGACCGACGCCGTCGTGGGACATCTCTGGTACCTCCGGTGACGCGGGTGCGTTTTGATCACGTTTGGCGGTATTTTGGAGTTGATCAGATCTACGGCTCTCTGAAGAGGAACTGAAGACGAAAGGATTCGCCTGCCGGGAGCGACACGGCGGCGGGCGCGTCCAAGGCCACCCGTGCGGAGCAACGCACCCGCCAATCGCTGCACACGCCTTCACATTCACCGGTGTGACGCGCAACACTCGCAGGCGCATGAACGTTGCCGTCCAGGGCACCGCCCACGGAAGCGAGGTCATGTCATGTCCGTGCACGACGACCTGACAACGGTCCAGCGCTGTCTCGACGACCTGTACCGGTCCGTCGGCCGCCTGGAACAGCAGCTCGGCAGCGGCGGCCTGGAGATGCGCCGCGTCCGCACCGACGCCGCTCATCTCAAGGAGAGCGTCGCCCTGCTGCGCGAGGCCGCGGCCCAACCCCGCGCACCGCGCAAACCCGAGCTGGTCACCATCCCCGACACCCCGTACGACGACTCCCTGTGGATCGACACCGACGACGAGGGACTCGGCGCCCGGGACCGACACGCACCCTGACCCGACCGGAGTCCTGAGTTGGCCACTGGTACGGAACCCCCACCCACCGACCCCCATCCCCGAAGCGGCGTACGCGGCGCCGACCGCGCCGCGATCGCCGCGCCCCATCTGCGGACCGACCGCTGGTGGCTGGCCCCCGCCGCCACCGCCGCCGGTCTGCTGGCGTTCATCGTCTACTCGACCTGGCGGGCCTTCGCGAACGCGGACTACTACGCGGCGCCGTACGTCTCGCCGTTCTACTCGCCCTGTCTGGCGGACAACTGCGAGACGATGCGGCACGGCCCCAACGCGGACCTGCTCGGCGGCTGGTGGGGCATCTCCCCCGCGATCATCATCCTGATCTTCCCGCTCGGCTTCCGCCTGACCTGCTACTACTACCGCAAGGCCTACTACCGGGGCTTCTGGGCCTCACCCCCGGCCTGCGCGGTGGCCGAGCCGCACGCGAAGTACACCGGTGAGACCCGCTTCCCGCTGATCCTGCAGAACATCCACCGGTACTTCTTCTACGCCGCGATCCTGGTCGCCGGGATCCTGACGTACGACACCGTGCTCTCCTTCCGCGACGAGCACTACAACTGGGGCCACATGGGGCTGGGCACCCTCGTATTCCTGCTCAACATCACGCTGATCTGGGCGTACACGATCTCCTGCCACTCCTGCCGGCACATCGTCGGCGGCAAGCTGAAGCACTTCTCCAAGCACCCCGTGCGCTACCGGGCCTGGCAGTTCGTCGGGAAGCTGAACGCCCGTCACATGCAGCTCGCCTGGGCGTCCCTGGTGAGCGTGGCGCTCGCCGACTTCTACGTGTACCTGGTCGCGTCCGGTGTCTTCGACGATCCGAGGTTTTTCTAGATGCGCGAGCTGCGCGAGATGAGTGGGGCCTTCTGATGTCCGTGGTCGACCGCCAGGAGTGGGACGTCGTCGTGGTCGGCGCGGGAGGCGCCGGGCTGCGTGCCGCCATCGAGGCCCGGGAGCGCGGCGCCCGCACGGCCGTCATCTGCAAATCCCTGTTCGGCAAGGCGCACACCGTGATGGCCGAGGGCGGCATCGCGGCGGCGATGGCCAACGCCAACGAGCACGACAACTGGCAGGTCCACTTCCGCGACACCCTGCGCGGCGGCAAGTTCCTCAACCAGTGGCGGATGGCCGAGCTGCACGCCCAGGAGGCCCCGGACCGGGTGTGGGAGCTGGAGACCTGGGGCGCCCTCTTCGACCGCACCAAGGACGGCCGCATCTCCCAGCGCAACTTCGGCGGCCACGAGTACCCGCGCCTCGCCCACGTCGGCGACCGCACGGGCCTGGAGCTGATCCGCACGCTCCAGCAGAAGATCGTCGCCCTCCAACAGGAGGATTTCCGCGAGACGGGCGACTACGAGTCCCGGCTGAAGGTCTTCCAGGAGTGCACGGTCACCCGGATCCTCACTGTGTCTGACAGCGGCTCCGCCGCGGGCGGCAGCCGCGTGTCCGGCGTCTTCGCCTACGAGCGCGAGACGGGCCGCTTCTTCGTCCTCCAGGCGCCCTCCGTGGTGATCGCGACCGGCGGCATCGGCAAGTCCTTCAAGGTCACGTCGAACTCGTGGGAGTACACGGGCGACGGCCACGCCCTGGCCCTCCTGGCCGGCGCGCCCCTGCTGAACATGGAGTTCGTGCAGTTCCACCCGACGGGCATGGTCTGGCCGCCGTCGGTGAAGGGCATCCTCGTCACCGAGTCCGTACGCGGCGACGGCGGGGTGCTGAGGAACTCCGACGGCAAACGCTTCATGTTCGACTACGTCCCGGACGTCTTCAAGGAGAAGTACGCCGAGTCCGAGGAGGAGGGCGACCGCTGGTACGAGGACCCGGACCACAACCGGCGTCCCCCCGAGCTGCTCCCCCGTGACGAGGTGGCCCGCGCCATCAACTCCGAGGTGAAGGCGGGCCGCGGCTCCCCGCACGGCGGGGTCTTCCTCGACGTGTCGACCCGGATGCCCGCCGAGCGGATCAAGCGCCGGCTCCCCTCCATGTACCACCAGTTCAAGGAACTGGCGGACGTCGACATCACCGCGGAGGCCATGGAGGTCGGGCCGACCTGCCACTACGTGATGGGCGGCATCGCCGTCGACTCCGACACGGCCGCCGCCCGCGGGGTACCGGGGCTGTTCGCGGCCGGCGAGGTGGCCGGCGGCATGCACGGCTCCAACCGGCTCGGCGGAAACTCCCTGTCCGACCTGCTGGTCTTCGGCCGCCGCGCCGGACTGCACGCGGCACAGCACACGGCGGACCTCGCCGGAGCGCGCCCCACGGTGGACGACGCCCAGATCGACGCGGCGGCCGCGGAGGCCCTGCGCCCGTTCTCCGCCGAGGGCGAGGAGCCCGCCGCAGAACCGCCGGAGAACCCCTACACCCTCCACCAGGAACTCCAGCAGACCATGAACGACCTGGTCGGCATCATCCGCCGGGAGGGCGAGATGGGGCACGCCCTGGAGAAACTGGCCGAACTACGCGTACGGGCGCGGCGGGCGGGCGTCGAAGGCCACCGCCAGTTCAACCCGGGCTGGCACCTCGCCCTCGACCTGCGCAACATGCTCCTGGTCAGCGAGTGCGTGGCCCGCGCCGCCCTGGAACGCACGGAGTCGCGCGGCGGCCACACCCGCGAGGACCACCCGACGATGGACCGCGGCTGGCGCAACGTCAACCTGCTGTGCGCGCTCGTCGACGCGACCGGCGGCCTGGCGGCGACGGACCCCGTCCGCGGCCAGATCGCCCTCACCCGAGAGACCACCGAACCCATCCGCCCCGACCTGCTCGCCCTCTTCGAGAAAGAGGAGCTGGTCAAGTACCTCACCGAAGAGGAGCTGTACGAGTGAGCAGCTACGAGGCCCGCTTCCGGGTCTGGCGGGGCGACGTCGACGGCGGTGGCCTCAAGGACTTCGCGGTCGACGTCAACGACGGTGAGGTGGTGCTGGACATCATCCATCGCCTCCAGTCCACGCAGGCGCCCGACCTCGCCGTCCGCTGGAACTGCAAGGCGGGCAAGTGCGGTTCATGTTCGGCGGAGATCAACGGTCGGCCCCGGCTGATGTGCATGACGCGCATGTCGGTGTTCGACCGGGCGGAGACGATCACCGTCACTCCGCTGCGCGCCTTCCCGGTGATCCGTGATCTGGTCACGGACGTCGGCTTCAACTACCAGAAGGCCAGGGAGGTCCCGTCGTTCGTGCCGCCGGAGGGGGTCGGGCCCGGCGAGTACCGGATGTTCCAGGAGGACGTGGACCGTCCGCAGGAGTTCCGCAAGTGCATCGAGTGCTTCCTGTGTCAGGACACCTGCCATGTCGTCCGCGACCACGAGGAGAACAAGCCGGCGTTCGCGGGCCCGCGCTTCCTCATGCGGGTCGCCGAGCTCGACATGCACCCGCTGGACGGGGCCGAGGAGAGCGGCCTGGACCGCAAACGCACCGCCCAGGACGAACACGGCCTCGGCTACTGCAACATCACCAAGTGCTGCACGGAGGTCTGCCCCGAGGGCATCAAGATCACGGACAACGCACTGATCCCCTTGAAGGAGAGGGCGGTCGACCGCAAGTACGACCCACTGGTGTGGCTGGGGTCGAAGATCAGGAGGCGGTCGTCGTAGTCGTCGGGGGCAGCGGGGGCGTGCGTCCGGGACGCCGCGCGAGCGACTGGACGCCGAGCCCGGCGAGGTTGACGGCCATTCCGACGAGCGGAATGAAGAAGTTCACCGCCGGCCCGCCGGGGGCCAGCGGGCCCAGGAACACGAAGAGGCTCAGGCCCAGGGCGCTCATCAGGGCGCCGATGCCCCACAGTCTCGGCCGCAGCACGGAGCGTCGGCGCAGCGGCGGCATCCACTCCCGCGTGACGGCCGCGATGCCGAGCGCCGCCATGACCGTCACACAGACGACCATCGTCCCCACCAGTGCCCCGTACATGCGCTCAGGATCCCAGCGGCTCCGGCACGCGCAAGGGATTTGACCCGACGATGGCCCGCGGACGAGGAAGAGTTGGGTCCTACCGGACCCAGCCCTCCCGGTACGACGTCCAGTCCTGCTCGGTCGCCGCGAAGTCGACGTACGCCGCGACGCCGAAGTTCGCGCGGTCCGCGTCGGTCCGGGACAGCCCCAGCCGGACGCCCCGGACGGCGGCGGCGACCGTCTCGGCGTGCGCCCAGTGGCCGAACCGGTTCTCGCGGTAGAAGGGCAGGCCCATCAGCAGGTCGGTGCCGGCCGGGGTGACCTCCAGGGCGAGCGAGGTCTGCTGGGCGACGTAACCGCCGTACGTGCCCTCCAACGGCTGCATGGTGTCGTACGACATCACGGCGATCTGGTCGACGCGACGGGCGACCTGGCCGAAGAACTTCTGCGACCACCACTTGGGGTGACCGGTGGTCGCGCCCCAGAAGGAGTGGAAGCCGGGCACCGGATCGATCTGGTGGGCGGCGACGGAGAGCTGGGCGTCGTGCGCACGGGTGACGGCGCGCAGGGCGTCCAGGAGCGTGAGGTAGTCGGCGTCGTCGGAGTGCAGGGGCTCCAGGTCGAAGTGGGCCCCCTGGAACCCGACGGCGAGGATCTCGCGGGTCGACCGGACGACGGCGGCCCGTGTCGCCGCCCGCTCCAGCCGCATGCCGTTCGGGCTCTCACTGGCGAGGACGTCGCCGAGCCAGGCCTGGACGCGGAGCTTCGGCGCCTCCCGGTGGACGGCCGCGATGAACCAACGCGCGTTGGCGTACGCGGACTCGGGCAGCGTGCCGTCGTGCTCCAGCGGGCCCGCGTGGACGTAGAGGTCCCGCATCCCGGTGTCCCGCAGCCGGTCGGCCAGCGCCTTGACGTCGGCGTCCTTCTTACGGCCGTCGACCCAGGCGTGGCCCAGCCAGATGGCGTCCTTGCCGCGGGTGTACGTGCCATCGGCCGGGTCGCCCAGGTAGTTCACGCGGAGGGCGGCCAGGGCCGCGAGAACCGGCACGACGAGGAGCAGGACGAGGCCGAGGGCGACGCGGAGCAGCAGCCGACGGCGACGACGCCTGCGCGGGGGGACCACCGCCGCCTCGGCCGCGTCATCGGCGGGGTCTTCGGCCGCCGCCGGCGTACCCGCCTCGGCTGCGTGATCGGCCGTGTCATCGACTGCGGGTGGCGTCTCCCCCTCGACCGCCGTCTCGACCGCCGTCTCGACCGCCCCCTCGGGCACCCCTTCGGACACCCCTTCGGCCGCCGCCTCCGTCTCCGCCCCTGCTTCCTTCCCTGCTTCCTTCCCTGCTTCCTTCCCCGTGTGCTCCAGCGCGCGTTCCACCGCGGTTCCCCCTCCCGTGTTGTTCCGCCCCACCGCCCCCGTCTCGGGTGTATCCCGGTCGCGTGGCCGTATTCGCGGCCATACGCTCCCAAATGTGACCTCTTCCTTGCTCCGAGGCCGGCCGCGGCGTTCCGCATCGCACATATCCGTGCGGGTGGCGCATGCCGTGCTGGGCGGTGCGGTCGGGGTCGTGTGGCTGGTGTTGCCAGGGATGACGTCCGGTGGCAACGCTCCGGTTGCGATCAAGGAGCCGAAGCCCGCCGCGAGCGCCGCCGTGGCCCAGGACGACGAGAAGTCCACCGTCGATCTGGTGCTGCCGCTGGCGGCCGTCGCCGCGGCGGGCGCGGTCGCCGGGTACGGGTACATACGCCGGGTCCGGCGCACCCGCGAGCGCACGACCCCCGGCGGGGCCGGCAGCCCGCCGCCGCGGACGTCGTCGCCGCCACTCGCCGCCCCCGACGAGCAGGCCTGTGCGGCGCTCGTCGCCGCCGACAACCGGATGCGGGCGGCACGTGCCGAACTCGGCTTCGCCGACGCGCTGTTCGGTGCGGAGGCCGTGGCGTCCTTCCGCCGGGCCGTCCGCGAGGCGGAGCACGAACTCGCCGCCGCGTTCCGGATGCGGCAGCGCTACGACGAGGGGGTGCCCGCGGAGGCGGCGGCCCGGGGACACGCGCTCGCCGGGATCGTCGGGCGGTGCGAGGAGGCGGGGCGACGGCTGGACGCGGTGGCCGGCGACTTCGAGCGGCTGCGCGGTCTGGAGCACGGGGGGTTGGGTGAGGCCCTGGGGGTCGCCGAGGGCCGCTTCCGGGAGCTGGCGGGGCGTGCGGGGGCCTCGGAGGCCGTTCTCGCCGGGCTCCGGACCCGGTACGCTCCCACCGCCACGGCCTCCGTCACCGGGAACGTCGAACAGGCCAAGGACCGACTGGTGTTCGCCACCTCCCTGCTGAACGAGGCCCGCCAGTCGGCCGACTCGGGGCGACCCGAGCGGGCGGCCCGGCATCTGCGTGCCGCCGAGGGCGCGGTCGACCAGGCGGCCGTCCTCGTCGAGGGAGTCGACCGACTGGCCGCGGAACTGCGAACGGCCGACCAGACGGTGTCGGCCGCCCTGACCGGCGCGGAGTCAGAGCTCTCCTGGATCCGGGCGCAGGACCGGGAGCGGGAGCGGGAGCGGGACCGGGAGCGGGACCGGGAGCGGGGACAGGAACGCGAAGGGGCGCCCGGGGGCGCCGGGCCCCCGCCCCCGGGCGAGCTGCACTCGCGGCTCGCGCATGCCGATGCCGTGCTCGCGTCCGTGCGGCAGGAGTGGACCGGCGGGCAGCTCCATGACCCGGTCGGGGTGCTGCGGCGGATCGTGCGGGCGACCGCACCGGTCGCCTCGGGGCGGGCCGGGGTGTTGCCGGCCGCCGCGCTGCTCATCGCCCGCGTCGCCGTCGCCGCCGCGGTCGACTTCGTCGCGACGCACCGCGGAGCGGTCGGCGCGACCGCACGCACCCGGCTGGCGGAGGCGGAACGGCTGCTCGCCACGGGGGACCCGGCGGACCGCCCGACCGCCGACGTTCTCGCCCTGGAGGCACGGGAGCTGGCCGAGCTCGACGTGCGGGCGCACGGGAACCCGTACGCGGGGCCCGGCGCGGCCGGCGCCGGCGGAGCCGTCCTCGGCGGCATCGTCCCGGCCGAGGATCCCGGAAGCGGGACACCGGCGGGCTTCGCCGGACCCGCCTCTGGCTGATCGTGCGTCAGAACAGGCTCAGCAAGGCCTCCGCCGGGTCCGCCAGGCCCGTCTCGCCGTCCGGCAGCGGCAGTTCGAACCACACCGTCTTGCCGCGCGGGGTACGGCGCGAGCCCCAGGCGGCCGAGAGAAGGCCGACGAGCTGAAGGCCGCGGCCGCCCTCGTCGGTGTCCCGGGCGCGGCGGCGACGGGGCTGGACGAGGCCGGAGTCCCAGACCTCGCAGACCAGCGTGCGGTCCAGCAGCAGCCGGAGCCTGATCTCGCCCTCGCCGTACCGCAGGGCGTTCGTGACCAGCTCGCTGACCAGCAGTTCCGTCGTGTCGACCAGGGGTTCCAGGTCCCAGGACAGCAGTTGCCGGCGCGCGTGCTCTCTCGCCCGGCCCACGCTGCGCGGCTCGCGCGGCAGGGTCCAGTCGCCGACCGAGTCGGCGGGCAGCCCCTGCACACGTGCCATCAGCAGGGCGAGGTCGTCCTCGCCGTGGTGGGTGTCGAGGGTGTTCAGGACGTGGTCGCAGACGTCCTCCAGCGGGCTGGAGGGGTCCGTCAGGGCGTTGACGAACGCGTTGAGCCCCTCGTCCAGCGGGTGGTCGCGCGATTCGACCAGACCATCCGTGTAGAGGGCCAGCAGCGCGCCTTCGGGGAGTTCGACCTCCACCTCCTCGAAGGGTTCGCCGCCCACGCCGAGCGGCATGCCCGGCGGCACGTCCAGCATCAGCGCCGGTTCGCCGGGTTCGACGAGGACCGGGGGCAGATGGCCCGCGTTGGCGAAGGTGCAGCGCCGGGTGACCGAGTCGTAGACCGCGTACACGCACGTCGCGAGGTACACCTCGGACAGGTCGGCCTCGCGGGGGCGGCGGGCGGCGCGGGTGGCCTGCTGGACGCCGCCGGGGGTGCCGAGGCCGCGCGCGATCTCGTCCAACGCGGAGAGCACCTCGGCGGGTTCGAGGTCGAGCAGCGCCAAGGTGCGCACGGCGGTCCGCAGTTCGCCCATGGCGACGGCGGCCCGCAGTCCGCGCCCCATCACGTCGCCGACCACCAACGCGGTCCGGTGCCCGGGGAGTTCGATGACGTCGAACCAGTCGCCGCCGACCTCGCTGGGGCGACCGGTCGAGGCGTTGCCGGGGAGGTAGCGACAGGCGATGTCCAGTCCGGAGGCGACCGGGTCGCCGGGCGGCAGCAGCGACCGTTGCAGTATCAAAGCCCGCTCGTGCTCCCGCCGGTACAGCCGCGCGTTGTCGATGCAGACGGCGGCGCGGGCGGCCAGCTCCACGGCCAGATCGAGGTCCCGGTCCCCGAACAGCTCGCTGCCCTTCGTCCGCGAGAACTGCGCGAGGCCGACGACCGTGTCGTGGGCGACCATCGGGACGGCCAGGGTGGACTGCACGAGGCCGCCCTCCTCGCCGGGGATGAGCTGCGGGCGGGCGGTGCGCAGAGCGTCCGCGCAGGGCGAGTTGAACGGGAAGTGGTGGACCGCGCCGACGGCGACGGGCGGGCCGCTGCCGGCGAAGGGGGCGTCGGAGACGGCGGAGGAGAAGGCGACCCGGCGCAGTTCCGCGCTGCCGTCGGCGAGGCCGGGCGGGGTCTCGTCGCCGGCCAGGAGTCCTTGGTAGAGGTCCACGGTGGCGAGGTCGCAGAAGCCGGGCACGACGACGTCGAGGAGCTCGCGCGCGGTCGTCTCCAGGTCGAGCGAGTTCCCTATGCGGGCGCCCGCCTCGTTCAGAAGGGCGAGATTGCGCCGTGCGGCCGCGGCCTCCCGGGCGGCGGCGCGCCGGGCGGTGATGTCGGTGCCGAGCCAGGCGACGCCGATGGGACGGCCGCTGCCGCTGTGCACGCGGTAGAGGTTGATGGACCAGTGCCGTCGCTCTTCGGAGCCCGGCACGAAGCCGGTGACGTGCATGTCCGTGATGGACTCGCCGGTCTGCAGGACCCGGCGCAGGGTCGCGCTGACCCGTTCGGCCTCGGGCCGGGACAGATAGTCGTGGACGCCCTTGCCGCGGTGGTCGTCGGGGGTGCCGCCGAAGGCGGTGGAGAACTGCTGGTTGGCGCGGCGGATCCGCAGGTCGGGGTCGATCAGCAGGAATCCGAACGGGGATTGGCCGAAAATGGCCTGCGAGGCGGCGAGGTCGGTCTCGATACTGCGGAGCGTGCGGACGTCGACGACGATGCACACGGCGGCCTTCTCGCCGTCCAGGCTCTGCGTCGGCATGACGTACACCTCGGCGAGGCCCGGCTCACCGCGTCCGCCGCCGGGCACCGGGTCCGGCATCCGGAACGGGACCACGCCGGTCCACTCGCGGCCGTCCAGGATCTCGGCCATCTTGCGCTGGCCGCGTTCGCGCAGGTCCGGGTCGACGAAGGCGTCGATGGGGTCCATGCCGACGGCCTTGTCGGCGGAGATCCCGAAGATCTGCTCGGCGCGCAGACTCCACTGGTCGACGAGGCCGTCGGGGCCGATCGAGAACGAGGCGACCTTGATGTAGTCGTAGATCGAACCGGGCGGACTGCTCTGCCACATGGCGTCACCGTGCGCCGCCGCCTCGCCCACGCTGTCGGCCGGATGGCCGGCCGCGCTGTCGGCCGGGCCGTGCACGGCGTCCGCGGCGAGCACAGCGTCCGGGGCGAGCAAGCCAGGGCTCTTCGCCCTCGCGCCGCCCGACGGGTCCTCGGACTCCGTGGCCTTCGCTGGTATCTCGCTCACGCGAACCGTCCCCTCCAGCTCACCGCGTCCGGCACCGGTCACCGGCGGCGGCTGCCCGCAGTATCCAGCACTACGGGGCCGCACGACACGGTGTTCACGATCACAGCACGGTCCAGGCGTTTTTTGGCCCGTTCCGCGACAACACTTCCAGTCTTCTAACCAGCGGACACGCCGTCGAATCACCCCTTCCGCAACCGGTCGGCGACCGGAACCGGACGGACGACACCGCCACCCCCGCTGTACCGGGCTCATCCCCGCGTCACGCCCCGTCAACCCGGCACCGCGAGTTCGAACCACACCGTCTTGCCGGTGTCCCCGGGCCGGGTGCCCCAGCGGCGCGAGGAGGAGGCCACGAGCTGCAGCCCGCGTCCGCTCTCGTCCTCGGGCCGGGCGACGCGCTCGCGGGGCGGGTCCGGCAGCGGGTCGGAGACCTCGACCAACAGCACGCCGGCCATGCCCGCGGGGCGCACCAGCCGGACCCCGATGGGGCCCGTCGCGTGCCGCAGCGCATTGGTGACCAGCTCGCTGACCAGCAGAGCCGTGATATCGCCCAGACTGTCGAGGCCCCAGCCTCGCAACTGGTCGCGGACGGCGCTGCGGGCGGTGCGCACGGCACCGGGCTCCGCGGGAAACGTCCACTCGGCGCGGTCGCCTTCGGTGTCGATCACGCCGATCACTTCCCAGGCCAGCGAGTACACCCCTGTCCGATTTCATGGGGTTAGTGAGCACATACCCGATATCCACGAGCCAGTACCGCACGACAGGGCGCACAGTGGCACGAACGGCGTACCCCCCACCCCGCCTCCCGATCAACGCGCCCCCGGGGCGGAGAGAGACCGCCCCGCGCGCCCCGGGGGTGGCCGGATCGGCGGGATGGGGCGGCAGCCGAGGACCGGCCCGAGGGACCAGAGGGCCGGGGGCGGGGGCGGCACGGGTGGGGCGGCCGCGGTTCAGGGGGTTTCGGTGGGGAGCCTTGTGAGGGTTTCGCGCACCGCGGGGACGTCCTGGTCCAGCCAGTCGACGTCCCAGACGTCGTCCGGGGTGAGCCAGCGCAGCGCGTCGTGGTCCTGGAGGGGTTGGGCGGCAGGGGAGCCGGAGCGCAGGCGGGCGGTCCACACCTGGAGGACGTACGGCGACCTGAGGGGCCATTCCCCGGGGACGCGCTCGACGGTCTCCGCCTCGACGCCGAGTTCCTCGCGGAGTTCGCGCACGAGGGCCGCCTCGGGAGCCTCGCCCTTCTCGACCTTGCCGCCGGGCAGTTCCCAGCGCCCGGCGAGTTCCGGGGGCGCGCTGCGGCGCGCGGCGAGCAGGCGGCCGCCGTCGAGCAGGGCGGCTCCGACCACCACGATCCGTTCCGTCATGCGCCGGAGCCTACGGGACCGGGACGTGTCAGCTCCGGGTGCCGTCCACCCCGTTCTGCGCCTGGGCCTGCGCCTGGGGTTGCGCCTGCGGCTGCACCGAGGACTGGCCCTGGCCCACGCGCTCGACCCAGTAGAGCTGCTTGTGACCGCGGGCGTCGAGGCTGTCCGCGATCTTCTGGGCCTCGGCCCGCGTCGCGTACCGGCCCACGCGGTACCGGTTGCCGTTGTCGTCCTGCCGTATGACGTGCCAGGGCAGAGAGATGGTGCTGTCGTTCATCACGCCCCACGCCCCCTTCTCGCCCCGGCCCGCCCGGATCCCGTCCGCGGCACGCCTCGCGCCCCGCCTTCCAAGGAAACCGCAATCCGCATATGCCCGAGCGTACGCCTTACCTTTACGCACCGAACACGACTTTGCACAAAGAGGTACGCAACCAGCCAAGACGCAGGGGGCGCACGGGGCCGAACGCGCCGTGCGCGCGCCACAATGCGTCCGGTTGGCGGGGTTCTTGGCGCGTAGCGAGCGACCTGCGAGAACGACCGGAAACGACCGGATCCCGACGGCCCGCGAACGGACCCACGGCACGCGGATACCAGGGGCAACTGCCGGAAGGGTGTGCGCCGTCCGAGCGAATGCGCTACCGCCCCTGCCCGCTCCCTCGCCTCCCCCGCTCCGCCTCCTCCCCCGCTCCGTCCCCTCCGCCCGCTCCGCCGGCTCCGTCTTCTACGCCCGCCCCGGCGGGGCTACTTCACCGGCAGGTGGTACGCGACCCGGTAGCGGTCCGCCGGAATCACCACGTCGGCCGTCTCGACCGGCCGGCCCGAGGCGTAGTACGTGCGCTGGACGACCAGGACGACATGCCCCGGAACGCCGCCGAGGGCGAGCAGTTCCTCGGCGAGGCCGGGACGGGCGCCCACCTCCTCGGTGACGTTGTCGACGATGACGTCGATCGCCCGCATCCGCTCGACGACGCCCATGCCGCCGAGCGGACCCTCCTCGGGCAGCATCACGGGCGTACGGCCGGTGACGGCGAGGGGCTCCCACGAGGTGGACAGCATCATCACCTCGCCGGCCTCCCGGAAGAGGTACTTCGTGCACATCACGCGGTCGCCCGACTGGATCCCGAGCCGCTCGGCGACCGCCACGCTCGCCTCGACCTGCTCGCTGCTGGACTCCCAGGTCCCCCGCGTGTGCGCCTCCGCCTGCTCCTGACGGAACGGCGTGGCCCCGCTGACGGGGCGATAGCCGGAGCGGGAGATCCGGCGCGGCACGGGACGCTCACGCACATACGTTCCCGAACCGGAACGGCCCTCGACCAGCCCCTCGGCCATCAGCACCTTGCGCGCCTCGAGGGCCACGGTGTCGGAGACCCCGTACTCCTCGCGGATTCTCGCCTGCGAGGGCAGGCGGGTGTGCGGTGGCAGCGACCCGTCGGCGATCTTCTTGCGGAGATCACCCGCGACACGCAGATACGCCGGCTGCTCACCGAATGTCACTGGCCACTCCCATCAGGTTGTACAGACAGCTACAGCCTGGCAACCGTGGGTTGTGCCGTGCAAGCAAAGGCCAGAGAATCACTCGATGTGATGACATACGTCTGGGAAACGCATCAGCCAGGCACTTTCTCCCCACTTTCTCCCCACTTTCTCCCCACTGCTGACCCGATCACACCTCCAGGCCGCTGTCGCTGCCGCCCCCGCCCGTGTCACCGCTCCCGCCGTCCTGGCCCTCGTCGTAGGTGGGCGGCGTGGTGGCCAGGCCCAGAGCCTTGCGTGCCGTGACCGTGGCGTCGCCGTCGACGTACTCGTAGGCGGCGTCGTAGTGCTCGTAGAAGCCGTCGACGTCGGTGGCCTTCTCCGCCGCGGCCCACTCCTTGGTCGCGGCCTGCATATCCTTCACCAGGGCGGCGACGGGTTCCCGGGCCGCCGCGGACCAGGTGTGCGCGCCCAGCACGGCTGCCTGCGCGCCGGTGACGTCCCCGGTGGCCCCGGCCCAGGTCCGGTTGCCGCCCAGGTCCTCCTCGGCGAGTTCCTCCGGCTCCTCGAAGAGCACGTCGTCGACGGCGGCCATCGCTTTCAGGAAGGCCAACTGGTCGGCGTCCAGGGTCGTCTCGTCGGCGCGCAGCGAGCCGGTCAGGGTCCCCTTCTCGTCCGCACTCGCGAAGACGCAGGTGATCTCGCGGTCGCCCCACTCCCAGCTCTCGGAGGTGGGCGTGAGGTAGTAGACGTCGACCTCGTCGGTCAGCGCCCAGGGGTCCATCGCGTAGGTGTCATGGAGGTCGTAGCACTTGTCGTCGGCCACGTCCGTGACGTGGCCGTCGCCCGGGTAGTCGCTGCCGGTCAGCGGGACGGACGCGAACACCTCGGCGTCGTGCTCACCGGAGCAGGGCACCTTGTCGACGTCGTAGACGTCCTCGTCGAAGGTCTTGCCCGGCACGTCGAAGCAGTCGCCCTTGGCGAGCGAGAAGCTGGAGTTGCCGCTCGCGCCCTCCTTGAACCCCTCCCAGAATTCGGAGGCGCCGCCCGTGGCCAGCGCCAGCACCCACAGCGCGAGTCCGACGGAGGACAGGATCGAGCCCGCGATCGCCATCCCCTTGCCGCGCTCGCCCTTCCTCTTGATCTGCACCAGCGCGACGATCCCGAGAACCAGGCCGACGGCCGGCAGGAAACAGAGGATGCCGAGGACCAGGGAGGCGATGGCCACGCCGTTGATCGGCGCGGGCAGCCCGTAGGGGTTGTACCCCTGCCCCCAGCCCGGGTAGTGCGCACCGCCGTACGGAGCCCCGTAGGGGGCTTGCGGGTACGGCCCCTGGGCGTACGGGTCCTGCGGATACGGGCTTCCCGGGTACGGGCTCTGCGGCTGCGGAGGCTGGTACGGGTCCTGGGGCTGGTGGGGCCCGGGAGGCGGGGGTATGGACACGAGTACCGTGCTCCTGGTTCAGACGGGTTCAGGCAGTTGTCGAGGCGTCTTCGAGGCAGTCGGTCAAGCGGTCGTTCAGGCGCTCGGGTCAGTCTGACAGGGGGTTCCGACAGGTGCGCTGAACTGGTGTACGACTGGGCGCATCGTAAGCGCGGTACGAGCGGGGGTGAAATGGCGATCACGAAGGCAACGATCCAGGCGGTCAACGCGCTGACCTGCCGTTGGGCCGGGGTCGTCGACGGAGGCTCGGTCTTCTCGGCCGCGGGGGCATGGCCGCTGCTGGCGTTCCTCGCGGACGGCGCGACGGGCCCCGCACGCGAGGAGCTGGCGGAGGCCCTCGGAGTGCCGGCCGACGAAGCCGCCCACGCGGCACGGGGGTTGCTCGCCACGATGGAGAAGATGCGCGGTCTCGACACGGCCCTGGGACTGTGGACCAGGCGCACCCTGGAACTGCGCGAGGCCTGGGAGGCGGGGCTGCCGGCCGAGGCGCACGGCGTGCTGACGGCCGACCCGGCCGCCGACCGGAAGGCCCTGGACGCCTGGGCGGCGAAGCGGACCGGCGGGCTGATCGAGCGGATGCCGGTCACGTTGACCGACGACACCGAGATGGTGCTGGCGAGCGCACTGACCCTGCGGACGAAGTGGCTCCGCCCCTTCGACGAGGTCCCCCTGTACAGCCCGCACTGGCCCGGCTGGACCGACCGGCCGCTGCTCGCGCTGCGGCGCGCGACCCTCCTGCTGGACCGCATCGGCGTCGCGGACACGCCCGACGGACACCTCACCGAGCTGAAGGTGTTCGGCGCCGACGGCATCGACGTCCATCTGCTCCTCGGCGAGGAACAGATGACGCCGGGGCAGGTGCTGGGCGCGGGGGTGAACCTCCTCGCCGGCCGGCACCCGGTCGTGCCCGGCACCCTGCTCCCCTACGGGGACGTCGGTCCCGGCCTGCGCATCCAGAAGGTGCGCTCCGCGACGCCCGACCCGCCGACGCTGGACGTCGCGACGGCGGCGTTCGACGTCACCGCCGACCACGATCTGCTCGCGCACCACGAACTGTTCGGCCTCACGACCGCCCGGGACACCGACGAGGGTCGCTTCCCCGGTATCAGCGCGCTCCCGCTGGCCGTGGGTTCCGCTCAGCAGTCCGCGACGGCCGAGTTCGGAGCGAAGGGCTTCCGAGCGTCCGCGGTGACGGCCTTCGCCCCCGTCGGGGCCGGTGCGATACCCCGGCTCCGCTGGACCACCACCAGACTCCGAGCCCGCTTCGACCGCCCCTTCGGCTTCCTCGCCCTGCACCGCCACTCCCGACTGGTACTGGCCGCGGGCTGGATCACGGAACCCAAGCCCTTCGACTGACCAGCAGACAGGTGTACGGAGTTGAACATGTGGAAGCAGAGCCTGGACGCGGCCGGCATCAGGGATCCGCAGCTGCGCCGCGACTACACGGCCCAGCGGCGACTCGTCGCACGCTATCGCCGCAGCACCTACCTGGCGGCCCGACTGCTGCTGCCACCGCCCGTGCTGCCCCACGTGGTGGCCGCGACGGCCGTGATGCACCACGGCGACAACCTCCTGGACACCGGCCCGAAGCCACAGCGGATCGCGGCCTGGGCGTCCTGGGAACAGCAGCTGCGCAAGGCGCTGGAGACGGGCGAGACCGACACCCCCCTGATCCGCACCCTGCTGCACACCCTCACCGGTCACCCGCGCCTACGGCCGGCACTGGAGGAGTACCTGTCCACGGCCGACACCGACCTCGACTTCAAGGGCTTCACCACCGAGTCCGACTACCAGGCCTACCTGGACGCCTACTCGCTGCCCGCCTTCAGGCTGATCGCCGTACTGCTGGAACCGGAGACCGACGCCGACCGCTACCGGGCCCTGTGCCGCACGTTCATCGACGGCAGCCAACGGCTGGACTTCGTCAACGACCTCGCCGAGGACCTGCGGGAAGGCCACCTGGGCATCCCGACCGAAACCCTGGACCGCTTCTCGGTGACGATGGCGGACCTGACGGCAGGCGTGCAGTCAGCGTCCGTCGGCGCTCTGGTGACCCACGAGGTCGAGGCCGCCCGCAGGGACCTGGAATCGGCCCGCGAACTCCCCACCCTGGTCGCCCCCCAGCACCGAGCCCTGCTGGCCGCAGTGATCGACATCGAACTCCTGACCGCATCCGCAGCCCTGACCCGAGGCGCCGCCCTCCTCCACGGCTCCGCACGCCCACCCCTGACGAGCACCCTGCGAGCACTGCGCGACGCCCGCCGCAGGGCCCGCAGCCAAGGCTGATCGCACCCCGAACGTCGACCAGCGCTCACCCGCGGAAGAACCCGTCGAGCCGCCGGGGGGACCCAGGACCGCATGCCCTGTCAGTCGCCGGAAGTGCCGCTCAGCGCGTCGGTCAGCTGCCGCGCGCGGGTCTCGTCTCTCAGGAGGGCCTCGACCAGGGGGCCAGTGCCCGGATCGGCCGTACTCACCAGGTTCAGGCCCGCGGCCTCGTCGAGGTACTGCTCGACGGTCCGGGCGTCGGCCGTCAGGCGAACGCGGTCACCGGCGGTCAGTGCACGGTGAACCGAGGCGTAGTCGATGCCCAGGCGTGCCAGTCGCCCGCCGCCCGCGTACCGGGTGTCCTGATCGGGGGCGCTCGTCCCCGACAGATGCGGGTACTGGAGCGCGACCTCGTGGGTGGCCAGGATCGCGAGCAGTACGTGCTCGGTGCCCACCACGCCGTTGCCGAGACGGCGCGCCTGCTCATAGGTCTCCAGTTTGACCCAACTGGCAGGCAAAGACGCCCAGTTGACCCCACTGAGCCTGGTCAGCCACCGCATCCAGAGGGACATCCGACGATAGTGGCCACGGCCGAGGAGAACGTCGCGGGTGGCGTGCAGCAGAGGGTTGAGACCATCCTCCCGACTCCCGGAGCCACCGTCGAGGCGGGTGCGTACGGCCTGCGGTGAGATACCGCAGGCGCCCAGCAGCTCCACAGCGCGGTTGTCCTCCTCCAGCAGTCCCCTCAGCAGATGCTCGCCGCCGAACTTCGCCGTGTCTTCCCGCTGCGCGTGCCCCATCGCGGCGGTGAGCGCTCTGGCCGCAGCGCCCGTGAAGCGGGTGCGCCGATCACCGTCGTCCCCCAGGATGTCCTGCGAGGCAACGCTTCCCTCCGCGTCGTCGCCCACGGTCCACGCGCCGTTCCTGTGCATCCTGTCCCGCAACACCGCCAGCAGCGTGGTCTTGGTCGCCCCTTCCTCCACGAGTGCTTCGCGCGCCGGCCCCCGGGCCGTGGTGATGCCGGCCAGGAGATGCTCGGTGCCGATGGCCCCCTCGGCGTCTCCCCGCGCGCCCCGAGCGGCCCCCAGGATTCCCACGATGTTCCAGTCGGGCGACTTGATCGCTTCCATACGGCCTTTCCTCTTCCTGCTGGTCTGCTGAGCAGCCTCCCTGACCGGGGCGGGAGGCGGCGTCGCCCCGGAGAAGGATCCGCTCCTGCATCCTGGGGTAGACCCCGAGCGTTGCCGGCCCACCGGATGCGCGGGCCCGATGACGACGGCAGCCCGTTCGCCACGCGAAGGGTGAGGTCCACGGGCGTCCACCCGCCCCGTTCCGTCCGCGGCGGCTGCCGCGCTCGCCGGGACCAACGCTCCGCCGGCCCGGACCGCCCCACGGTCCGGCCGTCCCCGGCCGCCGCCGCCGACTGACCCACAACGGGCGTCACCAGGAAACAGGGTGACGCTGTCCATCGTCGTCTCCCGCCTTCTGCCTTCTGCCTTCTGCCTTCTGCCTTCTGCCTTCTGCCTTCTGCCTTCTGCCTTCTGCCTTCTGCCTTCTGCTTCAGGACTTCAAAGCTGTTTCGGGTCGATCAGGTTCATTCGTTGTCGCCGAGAGCCGCCATCGGTGTGATGCGCGTCGCGCGGCGGGCCGGGAGGAGGCCGGCGAGGGCGGTGAGGAGGGCCAGGCCGGTGAAGACCGCCAGCAGTTGCCCGGCGGGCAGCCGCAGGGGTGCCTCGGCGACGGCGATGCGGATGAGCAGCCAGGCGTAGGGGACGCCGAGGGCCAGGCCGAGGACACCGCCGAGGGCGCCGTAGAGACCGGCTTCCATGGTGATGCTCCGGCGCAGTGCGCCGCCGCCCATCCCGAGTGCCCGCAGCAGCCCGAACTCCCGGGTGCGTTCGATCGCGGTCAGGCTGGTGGTCGTGGTGACGCCCACGACGGCGATGAGGACGGTCAGGGCGACCAGCCCGAGTGCGGTGGTGCGCGTGATCCGGATCGTCTCGTCGCTGCTGTCCCGGTATTCCGCCAGGACGCTGATGGAGACGCCGGCCGGGTCGGCGACGTGGTCACGGATCGTGCTCTCCAGCGCCCGGTGCGCCTTGCCGCGGGCGGCGAGGCCCTCGTCGTCCGCGTCGGCGAGGATGGCGCTCGCGTTCCGGCCTGCGCCCATCCGGTCGAGATCGGCGGGTACGACGAGTACACCTGCCTGGAGCGGGGCCTTGCCGGGCAGCGTGGCGGCGACGGTCAGCCGGATGTCGCCTCGGCGGGAGGGGAGGGTGAAGGTGTCGCCCGCCGTCACGCCGAGGAGGTCGGCGACGTCGGATGCGACGACCGCGCTGCCCCGGCCCAGGTCGTCGAGGGTCCCGGTGACGGTGTCGATGTTCTTGCCGGTGGGCAGGGCGCCCGGATCCAGGTCCGTCACGTCGACCTCCTTGCGCGCCCCTTCGGGGCCGATGGTGACCGGCAGGGTGCGGTAGGGGGTGACATGGGTGAGCTGGGGTGCGGCGGCGAACTCGCGTACGGCGGCGGCGTCCAGGCCCTTGCTGCCGCCCGCGACCCGGAAGTCGGCGGGGGCCTGGAGCGCGTCGGAGCGTTCCATGTAGCCCGCCAGACCGGCGAGGCTGACGAGGGCGCCGGAGACCAGGGCGACGCCGAGGGCGACGACGACGGAGACGGCCGCGGCACGTCTCGGGGCGCCGCCGACTCCGCTGACGGCCAGTCTGCCGGTGGTGCCCAGCCTGCGCAGCGGCCATCCGGCGACGGTCAGGACGGGGCGGACCAGGAGCGGGCCGAGGGCGATGAGCGCCAGGAAGGCCAAGGCCGCCGAGGCGACGGTGACCATCATCGCGGAGTCGCGGTCGTAGCCCTGCCGGCCTGGCCCGGGCAGATCGCCGAGGAGGAGAGCGACGAGCCCCGCGCCCGCGAGGGCGAGGAGGACTCCGGCGGCGAGCCGGGCGGGCCCGACACCGCGTTCGCCCGTGACGGTGCTCGCGGCGCGCAGTGCCTGAAGCGGTGACACACGGGCCGCGGACACGGCGGGGGCGAGCACCGCGCAGACCGTGACCAGCACGGCTCCCACGATCACCAGCACCGCGGCCGCCACGGGGAAGCCCGGCCCCGACAGCTCCGCTCCCGCGAGGAGGCGGGCGGCCGGCGGGGTGAGGTGTCCGGCGCCCAGCGCCGTCAGCACACCGAACGAACCGGTGACCGCGCCCACCAGGGCGCCCTCGACGGCGAGAGCCGTCACCAGCCGGCCCTGCGGGGCTCCGATGGCACGCAGGAGCGCCAACTGTCGCAGCCGCTGCGCGAAGACGATCCGGAAGGCCGAGGTGGCGACCAGCGCCGCGGCCGCCACGGCGACGGCCAGAAAGACGGAGATGAGCAGGAAGACCTCCAGGAGGTCCCCTTCCAGGGTCTCCTTCGCTTCCCGGGCCCGCACGGCGCTGCCGGACGCGAGCGACGCGCCCGCGGCCGCCTCGTCGAGTACGGCACTCACCCGCTGCGACAGCTCGCCCTCCGGGACACGGTCCTCGGCGCGGATGTCCACGCGCTGAAAGCCCGGCAGATCCGTGAGCGTCTCGATGTACGCGTCGGTGGTGTAACCGCCGCTCTGCTGCTCGGCGGTGGCCGTGCTCTTCACCACCCCGGTGACGGTGACGACGGCCTTGACGGTCTTCTCCGGGTTCTTGCGGTCGGGGACCAGCAGGGTCGTGCGGCTGCCGGGGGCGAGCTCCAGTTCCTCCGCGGCCCGCCGGTTGACCGCGATCTCACCGCGGCGGTCGGGATAGCTTCCCTTGACGAGCCGCACCTGGGACAGCGGTCCGGTGCCGGGGTCGGAGCGCAGATCCAGCCAGCGCTCGGATGAACCCGCGAGCGGTGCGCCGGACTCCACTCGGCCGATGGCCTCGGCCACACCGGGCAGCGCGCGGATCCGCCGCAGCGTGGCGGCGCTGAGGGCGCCCGACTCCGCGCCGGGGGTCGCGACCAGGCTCGCCGCCGTGGGAGTGCCGCGGAAGCGGTCGAGGACGGTGTTCACGGTGATCTGCTGGGCCATCACCGTGCCGAAGACGACGAAGGCTGCCACCAGCACCGACAGGCCGGTCGTCAGCAGCCGGCCGGGCCGCCGGATCAGCTCGGCCAGCTGCGATCCGAGGACGCTCGCGCGCCAGGACGGGTTCATCCGGCCCTCCCCACGACCTGCACGGCCCGGGTGACATCGGCGCCGGACGCGGTGTCGACGTCGTTGACGATGCGTCCGTCGGCGAGGACGACGACACGGTCGGCGTAGGCGGCGGCATGCGGGTCGTGCGTCACCATGACGACGGTCTGGCCCAGGTCGCGCACGGAGCGGCGCAGGAGGTCCAGTACCTCCGTGCCCGACCGCGAGTCCAGGTTTCCGGTGGGCTCGTCGGCAAAGATCACGGCGGGCCGGGCCACCAGGGCCCGGGCCAGCGCCACGCGTTGCTGCTGGCCGCCGGACAGTTCGCCGGGCCGGTGCGCCAGCCGGTCGCCGATGCCCAGGACGCCCACGAGGTGGTCGAGCAGGTCGTGGTCCAGGCGTCGGCCGGCCATGGTGACCGGCAGCGCGATGTTCTCCAGGGCCGACAGCTGAGGCAGCAGGTTGAACGACTGGAAGAGGAAACCGACCTTGTCCCGTCGTACCCGGGTCAGCGCCCGGTCGGACAGGCCGGTCAACTCCGTTCCGTCCAGGACCACCTGACCCGAGGTGGCCGAGTCGAGACCGGCCAGGCAGTGCATCAGTGTCGACTTGCCCGAGCCCGAGGGACCGGAGACCGCGGTGAATCGCGCGCGGGTGAAACCGACCGTCACCCCGTCCAGGGCCCTGACGTGCGCCTCCCCTTGTCGATAGTGCTTGACCAGTGCCACGGCCGAGGCGATGTTCTCACCATCGGTCGCCGGCATTTCCGTTCCCTGCGCCATAGCCATGAGATGAATTCCCTTCTCCGCGAAAAGTCAGGAGGAAAGCGGAGGGAATGTGATCACGACAACGGCGTCCGCGCAGTGCTCGTTGGCCTTGTCCGACGTTTCCGTCAACATCTTCTCGGTCGGCGCCCCCTCGCCCTTCGCCTTCGCGGCCGCCATGCCGTGGAAATTCGAGATGCTGGAGGCGAGGTATCCGTCCTTGAGCTGCGCCCTGCCCTTCTGCACAGTCTTCTCCCACTTCGCGACGCCTGCCTTGTCGCTGGGGATTTCCTTCGCGGCGTCGACGAGTTGCTGCGCCAGCGCGCAGTCGGCCTTGGACGCCTGGCTGGGCCTGTTGTGCTCCGTCCACCAGTAGTTTCCGGCGACCGCGGCCGCCACGAGAATCACCGCCGCTATAGCGCCGGACAGGACGGCCTTCTTCGTCCGGTTGGACGTGGGAACAGTGGAAACCGACATGATGCCCTCCGAGAATTTCTGCCGATGCTGTTTCTCGACTTGTGTCGACCAGCAGGATTTATTCTCGAAGACCGGGCTTCGCGTCACATCGGTTCAGAACCTGATCTCCGGGCCGGGCGATTGCGACCGGAAGGGGAGGTGGGGACTACGACCACAGTCGCAGTCCGGCCTCTTCCAGCAGGTGAGGGCCGGTCAGCCCGCGGGCGTCACGAGCCCCGAGTCGTAGGCGAAGATGACGGCCTGCACCCGGTCGCGCAGATCCAGCTTGGTGAGGATCTTCCCGAAGTGGGTCTTCACGGTCGCCTCGGCGATGAACAGGCGGGCGGCGACCTCGCTGTTGGACAGGCCCTCGGCGATCAGCTCGAGCACCTCCTGTTCGCGTCCGGTCAGCATCTCCAGGCGCTCGTTCTGGCGGGGCGTGGCTGCCAGCTTGCCCGCGAACCGGTCCAGGAGCTGGCGCGTGACGCGCGGGGCCACGACGGACTCACCGGCCGCCACCACGCGGATCGCCCCCACGACCTCCTCGGGCGGGGTGTTCTTCAACAGGAAACCGCTCGCCCCGGCCTGCAGCGCGGCGAAGGCATCCTCATCGGTGTCGAACGTGGTGAGCACCAACACCCGTGGCGATCCGGAGAGTTGACTCAGTCGCCGGGTCGCCTCCACCCCGTCCAGCACGGGCATGCGGATGTCCATGATGACGACATCGGCCTTGGTGTGCGCCAGCAACGCCAGGGCGTCCGCGCCGTTCTCCGCCTCCCCCACGACCTCGATGTCGCTCTGCGCGGCGAGCACCATCGCGAATCCCGCCCGGATCAGCGGCTGGTCGTCCACCACGACCACCCGGATCGGCTCACTCATCCGACTACCCCCATCGTCCTCACCGGCAGTTTCGCAGCGACCTGCCATCCCGTGCCCAGGCGCGGTCCGGCGGCGAAACTGCCGCCGGACACCTCCAGTCGCTCCCGCATTCCCACAAGACCATTGCCGCCGGCCCTGCTGCCCACCACGGGACCGGAGCCGGAGCCCGAGCCGACGAGTTTGCCGGCTCCGTCGTCCGCCACCTCGATCCGCACCACGTCCTTGTCGAACTGCAGTGTGATGGTGACTTCCGCGCCGGGGCCGGCATGCCGAAGCACATTGGTCAGGCTCTCCTGGACGACCCGTAGCACGGTCAGTTCGTCCGCTGTCGACAGCCCGCCCCGGTCACCCTCGATCTCCAAGGTCACCTTCAGCCCCGCGGCGCGGGCACGCTCAGCCACCGTCTCCAGGTCGTCCAGCGAGACCCGGCGGCGAGCGACGTCCGCGTCCGATGCCTCGCCCTGCCCGGAGGCCCGTCCACCGCGCAGGACCCGCACGATCCGGTGCATGTCGTCCAGCGCGTCCCGCCCGGTGTCGCCGATCGCCTTCAGCGCCGAGCCCGCCTTGTCCGGGTCCGACTTGAGGACATAGCCGGCCCCGTCAGCCTGCAGAATCATCACCGCGAGACTGTGGGCCACCACGTCGTGCAACTCCCTGGCGATCTCCGCGCGTTCCTCGGCGGCGGCGAGCTGCACGAGGTGTTCCCGCTCCCGTTCGGCCGTGGCCGCCCGGTCCTCCAGAGTGGCCACATACAGCCGGCGGGTCCGCAGCACCATGGCGGTGAGCCAGATGGCCGCGCAGACACCACCGATCGCGACGATGTCGCCGAGACCCTCGCCGGACTCCTCACCGAAAGGAAGGATCCCACCGAAGGCCACGGCCACACCCAGCAGGACGATCGCACCCGCCCAGTAGGCATGCCGCATCGACTGGGCATGGGTGACCACCGAGACCATCGCGATGAGCAACGCCGCGTCGTACACGTCCGACCCGTTCAGCAGCACGTACTGCACCAACGCGAGCCCCGAGACCACGCCCATCACGGTCATCGGCCGCTGCCGCCGGAACATCAGCGCCAGGGCCATCGCCCAGCCGAAGAACAGGGCGGCCCCATCGTCGGCGCTCGATGCCAGGACAACCACGAGCGCCGCGACGGCGATGTCGTACGCCGTGTATATCCACGGCAGAGCCAAAAGACGGCGCAACATGGGCAACAGGCTACGACACCCGCCCGCGAAGGATGTCGGCCACGGCCGGCGGCGGGTGGACGCCGTTACGTCCACCCGCCGCCGGCGGTAACGCGTTCCTCCTGATCACCGGTGCGGTAAACGGCGATCGCGGTCGTCGTCGGCGTGCACCGCTCCGTCGCGATCTGCCCGGTGAGCGCCACCCTGAGCGGGTTGGGTGGGCTCGGTGGCGCTGCGGGGGCCATCGAATCCGGGGTGCCGGCGGCGTGAAGTCATTCGAGGCGCAGCGGTGGGACGCCGCAGTCGGCCGCTGGGTGACCTTCGCGAGCCGCGACACCGGTATCGGCCACGACCTCACAGTGACCGGCTTCGGCGGTGTCACGACCTCCCGAGGAAAGGGGCCCGCCCTCAGGAAGGGTGGTCGCCCCCTTGGCGATCTCGTGGCCCGGGCCTCGTCGAGTCGCTACCGTTGAGTCGTGACCGCACTGCCCGACTGGATGCGCCCGCCGCGCGCGGAAGGCTGGTTCGCGGAGGACCTGGACCGCCTCCCCGAGGCACCCCGCCACACCGAGCTGATCGACGGAGCCCTCGTCTTCACGATGTCGCCCCAGCGGTCCTGGCACGGCCGGTTCCTCACTTCCCTCACCACCACACTCATGGCGACCGCGCCCGTCGGGTTCGAGATCGAAAGGGAAATGACGATCGCCTTGACGAGCGCAACCGGCCGGAGCCGGATCTGCTCGTGACGACCGCCCCCTACGACCCGGACAGCACGTGGTGTGCGCCGGAAGAGGTCCGGCTCGTCGTCGAGGTCGTCTCACCGGAGACCGCCCATCGTGACCGCACAGTGAAGCTGCACAAGTACGCAGAGGCCAAGATCCCGCACTATTGGTGCGTCGAGGAAGAGAGCGGCACCCCCGTCGTCCATGTCTACGAACTCGACGAACCGACCGGCGTCTACGCACCCGCCGGCATCTTCCGGGGCCCCCTGAAGCGTCCTGTGCCTTTCGAGATCAGCCTGGATCTCGACAAGCTCACCCCGCAGCGGAGCCACTAGGAGTCAGGACCAAGTCGGCACGGGAACGCAGAGGGGGTCGAGCTCGCCAGAGCCCGACCCCCTCTGACCTGCACGCTTGACAAATCATCTAGCGCACAGCAACCGCACGATCACACGTTGAAGCGGAATGTCCGAGCCCCGGCCCTGACCTGCGACGGAGCCGCACGCAACGCCCTGAAACCAGGCATTTCCCCGTTGACGTCCGTTGGGTCCCGACGGTCGCTTACGGGTGTCCTGCGGACTCTTTACGGACCGCTCCCAGCCGCGCCTGCTCTTCCTCGACGATCTGGCGGGCCATCGACGTATCCGAAACGTCAACCGCGTCCGGCGTCGACTCGGCGACCGCGCTGCGACGTGCGTACGCGTCGAACAGACGGGTCTTGTTCTTCAGCGTCTCCACCATCCGCTCGTCCACCCCGCGGGTGGCGAGCAGCCGGTGCACCCGTACCGAGCGCACCTGCCCCATGCGGTGGGCCCGCGCCACCGCCTGGTGCTCGATGGTCGGTTTGATCTGAGGCTCACAGATGATCACGACGGACGCGGCCTGCATGTTGAGCCCCACTCCCGCCGCCTCGATCTGCGCCACCAGCACCGCGTGCCCCGGCACGGCGGCGAACTCGTCCACAAGCTGCTGACGGCGCGCGGGCGGCACGCTTCCCGAGATCGGACCGAACACCTGACCGCCGCCATCGCTCCACGCGCCGTCCAGCGTGCCCTTCACCGTTCCAAGGACGTCTCTGAAGTTGGAGAACACCACCACCTTCAACCCGTTCTCGGCGGCGTCCTCGACGATCTCGCGCAGCCGGTTCAGCTTGGCCGACTTCTCGGGGCGCGCGTACGCCGCTCTGCGCATCGCCATGAAGTTGCCGGCGCGCACGGCCTCGCGGTAGGCGTCTTCGTCCGACGCGCTCAGCTCCTCCCACTCGTCCGTGTGCTGGAGCGCGGGCAGTTCCGTCAGAACGTCCTGCTGGTTTCGGCGCAGATAGACCGGGGCGACGGCCTTCCGAAATGCCTTGGAACCGGCCACTCCGTCACGGTCACCGACAGCCCCTGCCAGGTGCGGCTGGAGAATCTGCACAAGGCTGCGAAACTCGGCCACTCGGTTCTCCATGGGCGTGCCGGTCATGAAGAGAACGCGTTCGCAGTGCCCGGACCATTCGGTCACGGCCTGGGAGCGACGGGTCTTCGGATTCTTCACGTAGTGTGCCTCGTCCACGACCAGCATCCCCACCTCGCCGCCTTCGGGGGCCGGGAAACCACGCAAGGCGTCGAAGGTGGTCACACCTACGCCGCCCCGGCCCTTCCAGTCGGCGAACGCTTCCTGCCTGTCGGGGCCGTGAAGAGGCATCACGCGCAGCTTGCTGCGGGCCTCGATCTCCCGTGTCCAGTTGATCAGGACGCTGGCCGGACAGACGACCATGAAGTGGCTATTCCCCTCGGCGGCGAGATGAGCCAGAGCGGCGATGGCCTGAATGGTCTTGCCGAGCCCCATCTCGTCGCCGAGGATCACCTTGCGTTGCGCCAGGGCGAAGCGAGCCCCGAAGGCTTGATAGCCCCGCAGCGACACCCGCCGGTGAGTGTCATCAAGCATCTGGTCGCGGACCCGCTCGGCAACTTCGTCGGGCAGGAACCCCTCGGCGGCGGCCGCATCAGGTCTGCGGCCGGAGATCTCCGCGAGCAGGCTGTAGTACTCGGCGGAACGCAGCTCGAAGTCGACCCAGGCCGCAACCTCGGTAGGGGTGCCGCGCAGCAGATCGACCGACGCCTGTGCGAGCAGCTCCGGCACACCGCCCCGCGTTGCTTCCTCGGTCAGCCTGCGGACCTCTGCGACGGCCTCCAGCGCCCGAACTCGTTTGGGCTGCCCCACCAGCAGCATCCGCAGCCGCCCGGCGGCCGGCTTGGCCTCGGCCAGCAGCGGACCGAGCCGCTCCGTGAGAGCCACGGCCGTGTCGGCGGCTCGCCGCGCATCGGGGCCCGCTTCCACCAGCACATGCAGGGCCATGACGAGTGCGGTGGTTCGCGGCTCCGGCCGATCCACGTCGATGTGGACGGCAATGGTCTCCCGAACGGCGTCGGCTATCTGGCGTGCCGCCGCGATGACTTGATCAGCGGTCCGCTGTCCCACGCCGGGAATCTGCCGCAAACGGTAGGACCCGGCGTCAAGCACCTGCCGGACCGACCGCAGCCCGCTCCTCTCGACCTCCCCGAGCCTCAGCCGCCCCTCGGTAATCTCCTTCAGCCGGGCCACTGGGATGGCGTCGAGCGCCTGTTCCGCCGCCATATCGCAGATCGGCTTCAGCGCCGCCCGAACTACCTCGACAGCCCGCCCGTGGTCACCGGCCACCGCCTGCGCCGCCTCGTACAGCCGCGCTCCCGCGGCAACCGCCTCCCGCTCACTGCGCCCCATCCCGCCCCGGCCCCTCTCGCTGTGTCCCCGCATACTGCCACCGGTGCCCCTGGCACCGACCGGGACCGCAGACATTGTGTACACATGGCACACTCGGTACCCTGGGGTCATGACTCAGCCGCTGCCCATGGAGTCCATCCGCGACGTACGCGCTCACTTGGCCGAAGTCGTCGAACGGGCCGACCGCGACGACGTGCCCACTGTCATCACCCGCCGCGGCAAGCAGGTAGCCGCAGTGGTCTCGATCGAGGTACTGCGCAAGTACCAGGAGTGGGAAGAGCGCGAGATCAACCGCATCATCGACGAGCGCATGGCAAACCCGGCCGTCGGCGTCCCGATCGAGGACGTGATGAGGGAGACGCTGGCACGCAGTGAGTGACTACCGCACGGTGTTCCGGCCCGAGGCCCAGGCGGAGCTGCGCAAGATCCCGCGTGACATGGCGCTTCGCATCCTGGCCAAACTGACAGAGCTGGAGAGCGACCCCTTCGGCTTCAACACCACCGCACTCGTATCCCAGCCCGAGCGCCGCCGCCTACGGGTCGGCGACTACCGTGTCGTCTACACGATCGACAACGGGGAGCTGGTGGTGTGGGTCGTACACGTCGGACACCGTTCCACGGTCTACGACACGTAGCCGCTCCAGGTTCTGCGGACTACTGCGGACAGCACAACGGCCTGACCTGCATCGCCGCAGGTCAGGCCGCCTCCAGGTACGCGATCAGACGTTGAAGCGGAACTCCACCACGTCCCCGTCCTGCATCACGTACTCCTTGCCCTCCATGCGGGCCTTGCCCTTCGCGCGGGCCTCCGCGACCGAGCCGGTTTCCACCAGGTCGGCGAAGGAGATGACCTCCGCCTTGATGAAGCCCTTCTGGAAGTCGGTGTGGATGACGCCGGCGGCCTCGGGGGCGGTGGCGCCCTTCTTGATGGTCCAGGCGCGGGATTCCTTGGGGCCGGCCGTGAGGTAGGTCTGGAGGCCGAGGGTGTTGAAGCCGACGCGGGCGAGGGTGGCCAGGCCGGGCTCCTCCGCGCCGACCGACTCCAGGAGTTCCATCGCGTCCTCCTCGTCCAGCTCGGCGAGGTCCTGCTCCAGCTTGGCGTTGAGGAAGATCGCCTCGGCGGGGGCGACCAGGGCGCGCTGCTCGGTCTTGAAGTCCTCGTCGACCAGTTCGTCCTCGTCGACGTTGAAGACGTAGAGGAACGGCTTGGTGGTCAGGAGGTGCAGGTCGTGCAGGAGCTCCTCCTTGCCGGAGCCCTGGGCGATGCCCGCCGAGAACAGGGTGTCGCCCTTCTCCAGGATCTCCTTCGCCGCCTTGACGGCCGCGACCTTCGGGACGACGTCCTTCTTGATCCGCGACTCCTTCTGGAGACGGGGCAGGACCTTCTCGATCGTCTGGAGGTCCGCGAGGATCAGCTCGGTGTTGATCGTCTCGATGTCGTCCTTCGGCGAGACCTTGCCGTCGACGTGGACGACGTTCTCATCCTTGAAGGCGCGGATGACCTGGCAGATCGCGTCGGACTCCCGGATGTTCGCGAGGAACTTGTTGCCCAGGCCCTCGCCCTCGCTCGCGCCGCGCACGATGCCCGCGATGTCGACGAAGTCGACGGTCGCCGGGAGGATGCGCTGGGAGGAGAAGATCTCGGCCAGTTTCGTGAGGCGCGCGTCGGGGACGCCGACCACCCCGACGTTCGGCTCGATCGTGGCGAACGGGTAGTTGGCCGCCAGCACGTCGTTCTTGGTCAGGGCGTTGAACAGGGTCGACTTGCCGACATTCGGCAGGCCGACGATTCCGATCGTGAGCGACACGTTGCGACTTCCCGTAGTGAGAGGGCCAGGGGGCCGGTTCCCTCGAGGCGAGGGCCAGGGGGCGGAGGGCCGACCGGTCCACCAGTTTACGGCGTGCCCGCGCGCGGCCCGGCGCAGCTGTCGAACGGATGGCCAAGCCCGGCCCCCCGGCGTGTCCGACACCCGATTCGGCACATAAAACGACCTAAGTTGGTCCAGTGGAGCAACACTGGACCCGTCCGCCGAGCCGAGGCGCCACCCGACGCGACCCGCTGCCGCCTCTTCCGTCCGTCCCATCCGTCCCGCCCCTTCCGCCTCAGGGCGGTGGGCGGGAGGAGCGGGGGCGCGAACGGCAGCCGCGTCCTGCCGCGCCTCGTAGTGGTCCCGCCCCCGTAAGGCCCCTGGTGCTGCTTGCCGGGCGGCGCGTGCCCAATCCGCGGCTCACCGGGCTCGGCGCCGGGCTCTTCAGCGCTGCGCTGATGTTCCTGCTCGGCTGCCTGGACCAGCTGCTGTTCGGGGCCTCGCTGACGGTGTACAGCGTGCTGTTCCTGCCGGCCTGCCTGCTGACCGGCCTGTGGGTGCGCGGCGGCGACCTGCTCTCCGCACCCGTGGTCGTGCCGATCGCCTTCGCCGTCGGACTGCTGCCCGTGGCCGAGGGCGGGCACGGGTTCGGGGCCCGGCTGATGGGACTGGTGACGGCGCTGGCCACCCAGGTCGGCTGGCTGTACGGGGGAACGCTCCTGGCCGCGCTGACCATCCTGGCGCGCGGCCTGCGCCGAGCGGCGGCCCGCCGACAGGCCGCGCGGGCTCGGCCGCGGCACTAGGGGGCTTCTGATGGATCTCCGCGGCGTCGCGACGCCCGGCACGCACTCTCGCCGCACCGGGCGAGAGCACGCACCGAACGCCGCTCCTTCTCCCACGGAGATCCATCAGAAGCCCCCTAGCTCCCCTTCGCCGCGTGCATCGCCGCTCCCACGATCCCCGCGTTGTTCTGCAGCTGGGCCGGGACGATCTCTGCCTTGATGCCCTCGATGAAGTGCAGGAACTTCTCCGACTTGCGGCTGACGCCGCCGCCGATGATGAACAGTTCGGGCGAGAAGAGCATCTCGACGTGTTCGAGGTACTTCTGGACGCGGTGCGCCCAGTGCTCCCACGTCAGCTCGCCGTCCTCCTTGGCCTTGCTGCTGGCGCGCTTCTCGGCGTCGTGGCCGTGCAGTTCCAGGTGGCCCAGCTCGGTGTTGGGGATGAGCACGCCGTCCACGAAGAGGGCGCTGCCGATGCCCGTGCCGAACGTCAGCAGGATCACCGTGCCGCTGCGGTCGCGGCCGGCGCCGAAGGCCATCTCGGCGACACCCGCCGCGTCCGCGTCGTTGACCATCGTCACCGGCAGGTCGCCCAAGCGCTCGCCGAACAACGCGCGCGCGTCCGTGTCGATCCAGCTCTTGTCGACGTTGGCCGCCGTACGGATGGTGGATCCGCCGGTGACCACGCCGGGGAAGGTCAGGCCCACAGGGCCGGTCCAGCCGAAGTGGTCCACGACCTGCTTCACCCCGTCGGCGACGCTCTCGGGCGTCGCCGGATGCGGGGTGAGCACTTTCAGGCGCTCCTGAGCCAGGTCGCCTTTGTCCAGGTCCACAGGGGCGCCCTTGATCCCGGATCCACCGATGTCCACGCCGAAGATCTGCATGGCCCTACGTTACGACGACCGACTGACAGTCACTGCGCCGAGGCACCCGCGGCGCCGCTCCCGCCGCGCTCGGCGACCAGCGCCGCAGCCTCTTCGCGCAGGTCACGGCGGAGTTCCTTGGGCAGCGAGAAGGTGATGTGCTCCTCGGCGGCCTTGACCAGCTCGACGTCCCCGTAACCGCGCTCGGTGAGCCAGGCCAGGACCTCCTCGACGAGGATCTCCGGGACGGAGGCCCCGGAGGTGACGCCCACCGTGGTGACGCCCTCCAGCCAGGCCTCGTCGATCTCGCTCGCGAAGTCCACCAGGTAGGCCTCGCGGGAGCCGGCCAGCTTGGCGACCTCGACGAGCCGCTTGGAGTTGGAGGAGTTGCGGGAGCCGACCACGATCACCAGCTCCGCCTCCGCGCCCATCTGCTTCACCGCGAGCTGACGGTTCTGCGTGGCGTAGCAGATGTCGTCGCTGGGCGGGGAGATGAGCTGCGGGAACTTCTCCTTGAGGGCGTCGACCGTCTCCATGGTCTCGTCGACCGAGAGGGTGGTCTGGGAGAGCCACACGATCTTCGACGGGTCGCGGACCTCGACCTTGGCGACGTCCGCGGGGCCGTCGACGAGCTGGATGTGGTCGGGCGCCTCGCCGGAGGTGCCGATGACCTCCTCGTGGCCCTCGTGCCCGATCAGCAGGATGTCGTAGTCCTCGCCTGCGAAGCGGACGGCTTCCTTGTGGACCTTGGTGACCAGCGGACAGGTCGCGTCGATCGTGGCGAGCTGCCCGCGCGCGGCCTCCTCGTGGACGACCGGGGCGACGCCGTGCGCCGAGAACATCACGATGTTGCCGGGCGGGACCTCCTCCGTCCGCTCGACGAAGACGGCGCCCTTCTTCTCCAGGGTCTGCACGACGTACTTGTTGTGGACGATCTCGTGCCGGACGTAGACCGGGGCCCCGTACTGCTCCAGGGCCTTCTCGACGGCGATCACGGCACGGTCGACGCCCGCGCAGTAGCCCCGGGGAGCGGCGAGCAGGACACGGCGGCGGGCTGGCGAAGCAGTCATGCGTCCCATCGTAAGGGCGCTCGCGGCCCTTGCGATGCGTGCACCGGGGGCTGCGCCCCCGGACTCCCGGACGGGCTGATCATCCTCACCGGCGTTGTCAGTGCGGGCCGATACTCTCGTTCGCATGGCTGTGAACACGTCCGCGGACGCCCCGTTGCCCGTCGGCGAGGTCTCGCGGCTCATCGGAAGCTGGATCGACCGGCTCGGCGCGGTGTGGGTCGAGGGGCAGATCACCCAGTTGTCGCGGCGCCCGGGCGCCGGCGTCGTGTTCCTGACGCTGCGGGACCCGTCCCACGACATCTCCGTGGGCGTGACCTGCTACCGCCAGGTGTTCGACGCGGTCGCGGACGTCGTGGGCGAGGGCGCGCGGGTCGTCGTCCACGCGAAGCCGGAGTGGTACGCGCCGCGCGGGCAGCTGTCGCTGCGGGCCGTGGAGATAAAGCCGGTCGGCGTCGGCGAGCTGCTGGCGCGGCTGGAGCAGCTGAAGAAGTCGCTGGCCGCGGAGGGGCTCTTCTCACCTGCGCGCAAGAAGCCGCTGCCCTTCCTGCCGCAGCTCATCGGGCTGGTGTGCGGGCGGGCCTCCGCGGCCGAGCGGGACGTCCTGGAGAACGCCCGGCACCGCTGGCCCGCCGTTCGCTTCGAGGTGCGCAACGTGGCCGTCCAGGGCGTGCACGCGGTGACGCAGGTGGTCCAGGCGGTGAAGGAGCTGGACGCCCTGGAGGCGGTGGACGTGATCATCGTCGCGCGGGGCGGCGGAAGCGTGGAGGATCTGCTGCCGTTCTCCGACGAGCAGTTGGTCCGGGCCGTCGCGGCCTGCCGTACGCCGGTCGTCTCGGCGATCGGGCACGAGCCGGACAACCCGCTGCTCGACCATGTGGCCGACCTGCGCGCCTCGACGCCGACCGACGCCGCGAAGAAGGTGGTGCCGGACGTCGGCGAGGAGCTGGAGCGGGTGCGGATGCTGCGCGGGCGTGCGCGCCGGTGCGCGGAGGCGTTCGTGGAACGGGAGGAGCGCGGGCTCGCCCATGCCCTCGCGCGGCCCGCGATACAGGATCCGCACCGGATGATCGACGAACGGGCCGATCACATCGCCTCGCTCCTCGGCCGTTCCCGGCGCACGGTCGGGCACCTCCTGGACCGCGCCGACTCGGAGCTGACGCACACGCACGCACGCGTGGTGGCCCTCTCGCCGGCCGCGACGCTGAAGCGGGGGTACGCGGTGCTCCAGAAGGCCGACGGGCACGTGGTCCGGGATCCGGGTGAGGTGGCGGCGGACGAGACGCTGCGCGCGCGGGTCGCCGAGGGCGAGTTCACTGTTCGGGTCGACAGTGACATTCACGGCTGACGGCCACCCGAGCTGACGACCACCAGGGCCGGCAACCACCAGGGCTGACGACCAACCAGGGCGACGACAACTAGGACGGGGTGCATGACGGGCAAGGTCGAGGAAACCCTCGGGTACGAGCAGGCGCGTGACGAGCTGATCGAGGTCGTACGGCGACTGGAGGCGGGGGGCACGACCCTGGAGGAGTCCCTCGCCCTCTGGGAGCGCGGTGAGGAGCTGGCCAAGGTGTGCCGACGCTGGCTGGAGGGCGCGCGGGCCCGGCTGGACGCGGCGCTCGCGGAGGAGGAGACCGAAGGGGAGGGCGGGGAGAGCGGGGACAAGTAGGCGCGCGGGACGTCAGCTGTGAGGGCGATCACTGCACACCTGAGTTTTGTTGAACTTTGAACATCTCTCGCGTACCGTCGTGGACGTCAGCCGGTCCGGCAGCCCGGATCCGGACGCGCACCAGAGGAAGTCCACGCATGTCTCTCGTTCTTGACGCCGGCGCCCAGGACCTGCTGTTCCGCGAGGCCCGCACCGCGAACACCTTCACCGACGAGCCGGTGACCGACGAGCAGATCCAGGCGATCTACGACCTGGTCAAGTACGGGCCGACGGCGTTCAACCAGACGCCGCTGCGCATCACCCTGGTCCGCTCCGCCGAGGCCCGCGAGCGTCTGGTGCAGCACATGGCCGAGGGCAACCAGGCCAAGACCGCCACCGCCCCGCTGGTCGCGATCCTCTCCGCGGACAACGAGTTCCACGAGGAGCTGCCGACCCTGTTCCCGGCCTTCCCCCAGGCCAAGGACCTGTTCTTCGGCGAGCGCGCCGCCCGCGAGGGCTCCGCCAAGGTCAACGCCGCCCTCCAGGCCGCGTACTTCATCATCGGCGTCCGCGCCGCGGGCCTCGCCGCAGGTCCGATGACCGGTCTGGACTTCGAGGGCGTCCGCAAGGAGTTCCTGGACGACGACCACACCCCGCTGATGGTCGTCAACATCGGCAAGCCGGGCGAGGCCGCCTCGTACCCGCGCTCCCCGCGCCTGGCGTACGACGACGTCATCACCACCGTCTGACGCATCTGCCGCACGAGTGAGACCCCCGGCGATCCCGCCGGGGGCCTCACTCACGACCTGCGCGCCACGACGCTCACGCCAGCTTCAGCGCGCCGGCCATCGTCGTCAGCTGTTCGAAGGAGCCCGTGCCCGCCACCACCGTGGTGGAGCCCTCGGCGTCCTGCAGGACGAGCGCGTCGTAGCGGCCGCCTGTGTAACGGGTCCAGGTGCGGCCGCCGATCTGCTCGGTGACCTTGGTCTCGGTCGAGCCCTGGCTGGCCTGGTCGATGAACTGCGAGCGCTTCTGAGTGGACTGCTCGATCGTCACGTACTCCCCGTCGGGGGCGTGGAAACCGAGGTGCCAGGCGTCGAAGTCGTCGCCCTTGAAGCGCACCGAGGTCGCCTTCCAGGTGTCGGGCAGGCCCTCGGGCGCGGCCACCGGGTACGACGCCGCACGGCGCGCCGTGAGGAGCTCGATGCGGTAGTCGACCTTTTTGACGTCGGGAGCGCGATCGTCGTGCGGGACGAAGAGGTATATGACTCCCGCCGCGATCATGATCACGCCCAGGGAGAGGATCATGTCCCGGGCCGTCTTCTGCTTGCCTTTCACACCTGCCACGCCCCCTATCGTCGCAGGTGCCCGGTGCGCTCATCCGTGGGGTCCCCTGCTCATTTTGTCGGACTGACGATAGAGTCGGGATCGAACCCTCATCCGGCCGTCGTCGTATCAGTCAGAAAGGTGCGCTCCGATGACCGAGCATCATCAACTGCCGTCCGAACTCGATGTTCCCTCCGAGGCCCCCGACCGCAACCTCGCCCTCGAACTGGTCCGGGTGACCGAAGCCGCCGCCATGGCCGCGGGCCGCTGGGTGGGACGCGGTGACAAGAACGGCGCCGACGGCGCCGCGGTGCGCGCCATGCGGACCCTCGTCTCCACCGTGTCGATGAACGGCGTGGTCGTCATCGGCGAGGGCGAGAAGGACGAAGCCCCGATGCTCTTCAACGGCGAGCGCGTCGGTGACGGCACCGGGCCCGAGGTCGACATCGCGGTCGACCCGATCGACGGCACCACGCTGACGGCAAAGGGCATGCCGAACGCGATCGCCGTCCTCGCGGCCACCGAGCGGGGCGCGATGTTCGACCCGTCGGCCGTGTTCTACATGGACAAGCTGGTCACCGGGCCCGAGGCCGCCGACTTCGTCGACATCGACGCTCCCGTGTCGGTGAACATCCGGCGCGTCGCCAAGGCCAAGCGGGCCACGCCCGAGGACGTCACCGTCGTCATCCTGGACCGGCCGCGGCACGAGGGCATCATCGAGGAGATCCGGGCGACCGGTGCGCGGATCAAGCTGATCTCCGACGGTGACGTGGCCGGCTCGATCCTGGCCCTGCGCGAGGGCACCGGCGTCGACCTGCTGCTCGGCATCGGCGGCACGCCCGAGGGCATCATCTCGGCCTGCGCCGTGCGGTGTCTGGGCGGTGTCATCCAGGGCAAGCTGTGGCCCAAGGACGACGAGGAGCGGCAGCGGGCGATCGACGCCGGGCACGATCTCGGCCGGGTGCTGGCCACCGAGGACCTGGTGACCGGGGAGAACGTGTTCTTCGTCGCCACCGGGATCACCGACGGCGAGCTGCTGCGCGGGGTGCGGTACCGGTCGGAGACCGCGACCACCGACTCGATCGTGATGCGGTCGAAGTCCGGGACGGTCCGGCGGATCGACTCAGAGCATCGACTGAGCAAGCTGCGGGCGTACAGCGCGGTCGATTTCGACCGGGCGAAGTAGCGCGCCCCCGCTGCACAAGCCACAAGAAGCAGGGCGCCCCCGGTGCGGAGGGGGCGCCCCTTTTCTGTGGGGCCTTTGCGGTGGGGCCTTTTCGCCGGGGCGGTCAGCCCGCCGCCGCTATGCGGCCCGTCGTGCGGGCCGCCTTCTGGAGTTCCACGTCGCGCCGGCGGCGTCGGGCGAGGACCACTCGGCGCTCGGCGGCGGTGAGGCCGCCCCAGACGCCGTAGGGCTCGGGTTGCAGGAGCGCGTGTTCGCGGCACTCCACCATCACGGGGCAGCGCGCACAGACCCGCTTCGCCGCTTCCTCGCGGGAGAGCCGGGCGGCTGTGGGCTCCTTGGAGGGGGCGAAGAACAGGCCTGCCTCGTCGCGCCGGCACACCGCCTCGGTATGCCAGGGAGCGTCTTGGTCCCTGTCGCGACCTGGCACCCGCTGGGCCGGTACAGCGGCGACCTGCAGGGACGAATGCGGCGGTTGCAGCACGGGTCTACTCCTGACGACGGCTTCGCGAGCGAGAGACGATGCAGCAAGGCCTACCCGCTGTGCGCGTGCCTATGCACTGAGTTCCGAACCGCCGCGGCCACGCCGGCTCTCCCGCACTCTTCACTACCGTCAACGGTCCAGGTGTTTGCGCAAACTCTTGTCGACCTTGTGCTGAACCCGATCGAGAATGTCCGCGACGAGCTTTCCGCGCTTCGGTCGGCCCTCGATGCTGCCCAGCACCGCCCAGCCGTCGACGTAGACCACCGGGGCGTCGTGCTCCGGGGAATCGAGCGAGACGACCTCGAAGCTCCCGAGCACCGCGCCGCCGGTGCCCCGCAGCGAGACGTTCTCCGGAACGCGGACCTCCACGCTGCCGAAGACCGAGAAGGCCTTGATCACGACCTGCCGGTACTCGAACAGCGCCTCGGTGAGGTCGATCTCGACGCTGCCGAAGATCGCGTACGCGTGGAGGCGGCGGCCCGCGCGCCAGCGACCCCTGCGGACGGCGCTGCTGAAGACCGCGACCACGGTGTCGTCGGGGTCGGCGGGTATCTCGCCGGGGGTGGGCCGGCTGGGCGCGGAGGCGAAGGAGGGGCCGGGGCCGGGGGCCGCACGCCGCTCGTGGGCTGCGGGCAGGTCCCGGACGAAGACCTCCAGCTCGCCGACGGTCTTGGCGGCCAGGACGCCCTCGACGCGCTCGGCATGCTCGTCGGCGGTGAGCCGGCCCTCCGCGAGCGCCTCGCGGAGCATGTCGGCGATACGGTCACGGTCGGCGTCCGAGGCGCGCAACTCGGCCGTCGGTGTGGGGGCGGCAGCGGTCTGCTTCTGAAGGTCCACGGGAGCAGCGTACCCAAACACGATAGATCGCGATAGCCCCCGCAGGGATGGTCCGCGGTCGAACTGAGCCATACCTCACAAGCTCGCCGTCCGAAGCAGGTCCTACGCTGGTGAGCGCCCGCCAATGGAGGCGGCCGCTGTCTGTCGAGTGAGGAATGGGCGAGATGCCTGAGTTCGCGTACACCGATCTGCTCCCCATGGGAGAGGACACCACCCCCTACCGGCTGGTGACCTCCGAGGGTGTCTCCACCTTCGAGGCCGACGGGCGGACGTTCCTCAAGGTGGAGCCGGAGGCGCTGCGCAAGCTCGCCGAGGAGGCGATCCACGACATCCAGCACTACCTGCGGCCCGCGCACCTCGCGCAGCTGCGGCGCATCATCGACGACCCCGAGGCCTCGGCCAACGACAAGTTCGTGGCCCTCGACCTGCTGAAGAACGCGAACATCGCGGCCGCCGGCGTGCTGCCGATGTGTCAGGACACCGGCACCGCGATCGTCATGGGCAAGCGCGGGCAGAACGTGCTCACCGAGGGCGGCGACGAGTCGGCCCTGAGCCGCGGCATCTACGACGCCTACCTGAACCTGAACCTGCGCTACTCGCAGATGGCCCCGCTGACCATGTGGGACGAGAAGAACACCGGCTCCAACCTCCCGGCGCAGATCGAGCTGTACGCCACCGACGGCGGCGCGTACAAGTTCCTGTTCATGGCGAAGGGCGGCGGCTCCGCCAACAAGTCGTTCCTCTACCAGGAGACGAAGGCCGTCCTGAACGAGGCCTCCATGATGAAGTTCCTGGAGGAGAAGATCCGTTCGCTGGGCACGGCCGCCTGTCCGCCGTACCACCTGGCGATCGTGGTCGGCGGCACGTCCGCCGAGTACGCGCTGAAGACCGCGAAGTACGCCTCCGCGCACTACCTGGACGAGATCCCGGCCGAGGGCTCACCGCTCGGGCACGGCTTCCGGGACAAGGAGCTGGAGGAGAAGGTCTTCGAGCTGACGCAGAAGATCGGCATCGGCGCGCAGTTCGGCGGCAAGTACTTCTGCCACGACGTGCGCGTGGTGCGTCTCCCGCGGCACGGCGCGTCCTGCCCGGTCGCCATCGCCGTCTCCTGCTCCGCCGACCGCCAGGCCGTCGCGAAGATCACCGCCGAGGGGGTCTTCCTGGAGCAGTTGGAGACCGACCCGGCGCGCTTCCTGCCGGAGACGACGGACGAGCACCTCGACGAGGCGTCGGACGTCGTGAAGATCGACCTGAACCAGCCGATGGAGTCGATCCTCGCCGAGCTGACGAAGTACCCGGTCAAGACGCGGCTCTCGCTCACCGGCCCGCTGGTCGTGGCCCGCGACATCGCGCATGCCAAGATCAAGGAACGGCTCGACGCGGGCGAGGAGATGCCGCAGTACCTGAAGGACCACCCGGTGTACTACGCCGGTCCGGCGAAGACCCCTGAGGGCTACGCGTCCGGCTCCTTCGGGCCGACGACCGCCGGCCGTATGGACTCCTACGTGGAGCAGTTCCAGGCCGCGGGCGGCTCCAAGGTGATGCTCGCCAAGGGCAACCGCAGCAAGCAGGTCACCGACGCGTGCGATGCGCACGGCGGCTTCTACCTCGGCTCCATCGGCGGCCCCGCCGCCCGGCTCGCCCAGGACTGCATCAAGAAGGTCGAGGTCGTCGAGTACGAGGAGCTCGGCATGGAGGCCGTCTGGAAGATCGAGGTCGAGGACTTCCCGGCCTTCGTCGTCGTCGACGACAAGGGCAACGACTTCTTCCAGGACCCGGCACCCGCGCCGACGTTCACGTCGATTCCGGTGCGGGGGCCGGGTCTGGTGTGATGCGTGCGATCCTGTGACGGACGCCCGCCCCTGATTGACGCAGGGGCGGGCGTTCTGTCGGATCAGTACCTGATCAGCCGGAGCAGACGACGAAGTTGATCGCGTCGCCCTTCTTGACGGTCTTCGGGGCGTGCGGGGACACCTCGATCACCGAGCCCGGCTTGCAGCCCTTGACTGCCTTCTTGGTGACGATGCCGAGCTTCGTCTGGGTCTTCTCGAGGAGCGGCTTGGCGAGCACCATGTCCATGCCCGCGAAGTCGACCGGGATGGTCACGCTGCCGTTGACGTACAGGATGGTGGTGGCGTCGTTGGCGGCGGGCGTGCTGGTCGCCGCGGGGGTCGAGCTGCTCTTGCTCGCGACCGAGGTGGCAAGGGCCGTCCCACCGCCCGCCGCGATGAGGGCGGCGGCGACGGCAGCGATGCCGATGGTCCGACGCTGACGGGTGCGGCGCAGGATCTGCGGCGCGTCGAATTCGGGGGTCTCGGCGGAGTTCGCGAATCGGTTCATGGCGTTTGTCAGTTCCTCTTCGAAAGGTGTGCAGCTGGAAGGCCGCGCATCGCCGTACGAGGTCATCGGATTCCTTCCGTGTGCCGCTGCGGTGAAGGGCCGGAGAGTGCGGGGAACTGACTTCTGAGCTTCTCGATGCCCCGGGCCAGCTGGGAGCGGACCGTGCTCGGCGTGATGCCGAGGTCGGCCGCTATCTCGCTGTCCGAGAGGTCGTCGAAGTATCGCAGTACCACCACGGTCCGCATCCGCATGGGCAGTTGCTGCAACGCGCGCACCAACTGGTCCCTGCTGTCGACCTGCCCGTACTCGTCTCCCGGGGCGGGGGTGTCGCCGTCCTCGGGGTGGTGAGTCGTGGTCAGTCGGCGGAATCTCCGCCAGCGGTCATTGGCCAGGTTCACCATGATCCGCCGGACGTAGGCGTCCGGAGCGTCCTTCGCTGCGATGATGCGCCACTTGCGGCATGCCTTCTCCAGGGTCTCCTGGACCAGGTCCTCCGCCGCCTCACGGTTTCCCGTGAGGACCAGCGCGCCCCGGAATAACGCGGTCGATCGAGCGGCCACGAATTCCTGGAAGTCCGTCTCCACACGCTCCTCCCTTCCTGTCACCCCCTCGACGTGAACACGCCCGCTTCTGCTGCACGGCCGTGATGAGACCTGGGTCACAGGGCGTCACTCGTGCGGCTGACCCGCCCGGATCCCGGAACATTCCGGCCGCCGCGATCGCTGAACGGGACATGAGCGAATACCGGATCGAGCACGACTCCATGGGCGAGGTACGCGTTCCCGCGGAGGCCAAGTGGCGGGCCCAGACGCAGCGGGCCGTGGAGAACTTCCCGGTCTCGGGGCAGCGTCTGGAGCGCGCGCACATCGAGGCCCTGGCGCGCGTCAAGGGCGCCGCGGCGAAGGTGAACGCGCAGCTCGGGGTGGTCGACAAGGACATCGCGGACGCCATCCAGGAGGCCGCCGCCGAGGTCGCCGAGGGGCGGTGGGACGAGCACTTCCCGGTGGACGTGTTCCAGACCGGGTCCGGTACGTCGTCCAACATGAACGCCAACGAGGTCGTGGCCACGCTGGCCGGTGAGCGCCTGGGCCGGGACGTGCACCCCAACGACCACGTCAACGCCTCCCAGTCCTCCAACGACGTCTTCCCCTCCTCGATCCACATCGCGGCCACCGCCGCCGTCACACGCGATCTGATCCCCGCGCTGGAGCATCTGGCCGCGTCCCTGGAGCGCAAGGCGGCGGAGTTCGCCGACGTCGTGAAGTCGGGGCGCACCCATCTGATGGACGCCACGCCCGTCACCCTGGGCCAGGAGTTCGGCGGATACGCGGCCCAGGTGCGGTACGGCGTCGAGCGGCTGACCGCCTCCCTCCCCCGGCTCGCCGAGCTGCCGCTGGGCGGTACCGCCGTCGGCACCGGCATCAACACGCCGCCCGGTTTCTCCGCCGCCGTCATCGAGGAGGTCGCGCGGGCCACCGGGCTGCCGCTGACCGAGGCGCGCGACCACTTCGAGGCGCAGGGCGCGCGGGACGGCATCGTCGAGACCAGCGGGCAGCTGCGGACGATCGCCGTCGGACTGACCAAGATCGCGAACGATCTGCGCTGGATGGCCTCCGGACCGCGCACCGGACTGGCCGAAATCAGCCTGCCCGATCTCCAGCCCGGCTCCTCGATCATGCCCGGCAAGGTCAACCCGGTGATCCCGGAGGCCGTCCTGATGGTCGCCGCGCAGGTCGTCGGGAACGACGCGACGGTGGCCACGGCGGGCGCGGCCGGCAACTTCGAGCTCAACGTCATGCTGCCGGTGATCGCGAAGAACGTGCTGGAGTCGATCCGGCTGCTCGCCAACGTGTCCCGGCTGCTCGCCGACCGGACGGTCGACGGCATCGTCGCGCACCGCGAGCGCGCCCGCGAGTACGCCGAGTCCTCGCCGTCCGTCGTCACCCCGCTGAACAAGTACATCGGGTACGAGGAGGCCGCGAAGGTGGCCAAAAAGGCGCTGTCGGAGCGGAAGACGATCCGGCAGGTCGTGCTCGAGAGCGGGTACGTGGAGCGCGGGGATCTGACGGTTCAGCAGCTCGACGAGGCGTTGGATGTCCTGCGGATGACGCACCCGTAACCGCGGCCGAAACCTTCGCGCCCCGACGTGAGAACCGTGACGCGCGCCGCAGCGTCGTATGGCCATGGCACCTAATATCTGTGCATGGCAGACGGTGGAGCGGTGAGACGCGGAGGAACGGGCGGTACGGCCGCTTTCTGGCAGCCCGGGGACCGGATCCTGTGGCGCTACCGGGAGAACGGCGGCGCGCATGTCCACATCGCCCGCCCGGTCACCGTCGTGCGGGACGACGAGGAGCTGCTCGCCGTGTGGCTGGCACCGGGCACGGAGTGCGTCAAGCCGGTGCTCGCGGACGGCACCTCACCGCACCAGGAACCGCTGCGCACCCGATACACCAAGCCGCGGACCGTGCGGCGCGGCCACTGGTTCGGCACCGGCGTGCTGAAGCTGGCCCGGCCCGGTGAGCCCTGGTCGGTGTGGCTGTTCTGGGAGCCGGGCTGGCAGTTCAAGAACTGGTACGTCAACCTGGAGGAACCGCTGGCCCGTTGGGACGGCGGGGTGGACTCCGAGGACCACTTCCTGGACATCTGCGTCTATCCGGACCGCAGTTGGGGCTGGCGCGACGAGGACGAGTTCGCGCAGGCCCAGCAGGACGGACTGATGGAGGCGACGGTGGCCGCGCAGGTGCGGGAAGCGGGCCGCAAAGCGGTCGAAGTGATCCGCGCCTGGGGGCCTCCGTACAACGAGAGCTGGCAGCACTGGCGCCCGGATCCGTCCTGGGCCGTACCGTTGCTGCCGGAGGACTGGGACCGCACCCCCGCGCACCTGTCCACGTGAGACCCTTGATGCGCCCCCGGGCAACAAACGTAGGATCGTCCTCCGCAAGGCACGCAGGTAGTAACTCCCGGAGCAGACGCCGGGTCTGACCGAACGTCACCGAGGGGCGGCAGGACGTGAGCGAGGGGCACGACGGCAACACCGGCGGGATGTTCGACGTCGGCCCCCAGGGTCGCGTCAGGTCCACCCGTGACACAGGAACAACCTCTGACCACGCGGGAATTCCGTTCCGGGGACACGTATTCCGGGTATCGGGTTTCCTGCGGGACCAACTGCGCGCGCGGCGCGCAGCCCCGGACGGACGGATTCGACACGCGTGACGGAGCAGCCCACCTCCTACGAACGCCCCCAGGGCGTCGACCCCACGGATCCCCGTGGGGCACTCCTGCATACCCCGGCGCCCGCGCCGGGCGCGTCCGCCTTACCACCCGACACCTCGGGCACGACGACGCGCGGAAAGGGCGGCAAAGGCGGAAAGGGCGACATGGGCGGCCAGGGCAGCCAGGGCGGCGGCCAGGGAGCCGCAGGGAACGCGGGGAACGCTGGAAAGGACCCGGCCGGTCCGGAGGCCGGTTCCGACACCGAGCACTCCCAGCCGTCGGCGTCCGACGAAGCGACGGGCGCGCCCCCCGCGCGAGCCAAGCCCAGCGTGGGCGAGCATCGGCCGCGTCCCGCGCCCGAGTCCATCCCCGCCCAGCCGGGCGGCGCCGAAGCGCGCCCGGAGCGCGCTGCCGGCCCGCAGGACCGGCGCGGCGGGAGCGCGGTGACACCCGGTCGGCCCACGCCCATGCGGCGGGACGGCGACCGGCTGCGCTTCGTGGGCGCCGCGACCCGGCGGATCGCCCGTGGCCTGGACCTCGACGAGATCGTGATGGGGCTGTGCCGGGCCACCGTGCCGACCTTCTCCGACGCGATCCTCGTCTATCTGCGCGACCCGCTGCCGGTCGGCGACGAGCGGCCCGCGGCGGACCGCATCATGCTGCGGCTGCGGCGCACCGACCGCATCCCGGAGGAACGGGACACCGAGACCGGCTTCGCCGCGCTGGCCCTGCCGCCGCCGGAGCCGGGGGAGCTGACCGCCGAGTTGTCGGCCGCGGTCGCGGAACTGTGCGAGGTGCGGCCCGGCGGGGCGCTCGCGGAGGTGTTGCGCGGGGTGCGTCCGGTGTTCGCCGACGCCCCGGCCGCACGCGCCGCGCTGCCCGAACTCCTGGGCGAGGACAGCACCTTGGTCATCCCGGACGGCCAGCGGGCCGTCCTGGCCCCGTTGCGGGGTCGGCGCCGGGTGATCGGCGCCGCGGTGTTCCTGCGCCGCCCGGAACGCATCCCCTTCGAGAACGACGACCTGCTGGTGGCCGCCCAGCTCGCCACCCACAGCGCCCTGGGCATCGACAAGGCGGTGCTGTACGACCGTGAGGCGTACATCGCCGACGAGTTGCAGCGCACGATGCTGCCGGAGACCCTGCCGCGTCCCACGGGCGTACGGCTGGCGTCCCGGTATCTGCCCGCGGCCGAGACCGCGCGGGTCGGCGGCGACTGGTACGACGCCATCCCGCTGCCCGGCAGCCGGGTGGCGCTGGTGGTGGGCGACGTCATGGGGCACTCCATGACGTCGGCGGCCATCATGGGACAGCTGCGCACGACGGCCCAGACCCTGGCCGGTCTCGACCTGCCCCCGCAGGAGGTCCTGCACCACCTCGACGAGCAGGCCCAGCGGCTGGGCACGGACCGCATGGCGACCTGCCTGTACGCGGTCTACGACCCGGTCTCGCACCGCATCACCATCGCCAACGCGGGCCATCCCCCGCCCATTCTGCTGCACCTGGGCGGCCACGCCGAGGTGCTGCGGGTGCCGCCGGGCGCGCCGATCGGCGTCGGCGGGGTCGACTTCGAGGCGGTGGAGCTCGACGCCCCGGCCGGGGGGACGCTGCTGCTGTACACCGACGGCCTGGTCGAGTCCCGGCTGCGGGACGTGGCGACCGGTATAGAGCAGCTGCGGGAGAAGCTGGCCGCGACCGCCCAGCTCACCGGCCCCGACCATCCGCCGCCCCTCGAGGCCCTGTGCGACGAGGTGCTCGACATGCTCGGCCCGGGCGACCGGGACGACGACATCGCGCTGCTCGCCGCCCGGTTCGACGGGATCGCGCCCAGCGACGTGGCGTATTGGTTCCTCGAACCGGAGGACGCGGCACCCGGGCGGGCCCGTCGGCTGGCGCGCCGGGCGCTGTCCCGCTGGGGTCTGGAGGACATGACCGACTCGGTCGAGCTGCTGGTCAGCGAGGTCGTCACGAACGCGGTGCGCTACGCCACCCGGCCGGTCACCCTGCGGTTGCTGCGGACCGACGTGCTGCGCTGCGAGGTCGGGGACGACGTGCCGCAGCTGCCCCGGCTGCGGCAGGCCCGGGCCACCGACGAGGGCGGGCGCGGCCTGTATCTGGTGAATCGCCTTGCCCGGCGCTGGGGCGCCACGCGGCTGAGCACCGGCAAGGTGGTCTGGTTCGAGCTGAACCGGAGCTGAGCGAGGCGGAGGAAGCGAGCAGAGAGGGGGCCCCGGGGAAATGCCGGGGCCCGCGCAGCTGTGGGTGTTAGGTAAAGCACACCACGGAAGACCAGTGAAACAAACCGGTATGTGGGTTGGCGGGTGGTGGGGGTG
>NZ_JBFAKW010000014.1:50187-120221 GCF_040655955.1 Streptomyces sp. NPDC050263
CTCCCTAACTCGGGGGCCCCCCGCCCCTCACCACCGCATTGGTGTTCTGTTTCTAGCTCACCCGTTGCTGCGCCTGGGGTAGTACGCTACCATACAGGGCCCCCTCAAAATCACCGGCCCCCCTCTCTGCTGTCTCTGCCGCCGACGGCCGCTACTGGTTGAAGAGCGGATTGTCAGGATCCGGTGTTCCGGTCGACGGGTCGTCCGTGCCCGGTCCCGTCGGCGTGCCACCCGTCGGTGTGTTGGACGGGGACGAACTCGGCTTCGGAGACGAGGACGGCGACGAACTCGGCTTCGGCGACGGGGACGGCGACGAACTCGGGGACGGGGACGGCGACGGCGACGAACTCGGGGACGGGGACGAGGACGGCGACGGGGACGCCGTCTGGACCGCCGCGCCCTGGTCGGTCTCCAGGTCGAACTTGGTGACCTTGGTGGAGACGCCGAAGGTGTACGCCGCCCAGATCTGCGCCGGGTAGCCACCGCCGTTGATGCGGCCGCCGCCCGCGCTGATCAGACCGGTCGCGCCGGTCAGCGGGACCTGGGCGTGGGTCTTGGCGCTCTCGCCGAAGAGGCCGACCGAGGTCACCAGGTCAGGGGTGTAGCCGGTGAACCAGGCCGACTTGTTGTTGTCGGAGGTTCCGGTCTTGCCGGCCACCTTCTGGCCCTTGCGCAGCGGGTTGTCCCGTACGGACTTCTTGGCCGTACCGTCGTCGACCACGCCGGTGAGGATCGAGGTGACCGAGTCGGCGGCCTCCCGGTCGATGACCTGCTCCCCGATGGCCTCGGTGTGCTTGAACGACGGGTAGGCGCTGTTCTCCGCCGACTTGATGATCGCCGGGGTGACCTTCTTGCCGTGGTTGTCGAGGGTGGCGTAGACGCCGGCCATCTGGAGCGGGCTCGCGCCCATGGTGCCCAGGGTCTGGGCGGGCACGGCCTTCAGATCCTCGGTGTCCATGCCGAGGTCGCTCGCGACCTTCAGCACGTTGGCCATCCCGACGTCGACGCCCATCTGCGCGAACACGGAGTTGATGGACTGGTTCAACGCCGTCTGGACGGTGACGTCGCCGTAGTTCTGGTCGTCCTCGTTCTCCGGGGCGAAGCCGATGTCGCTGCCGACCACCGGGCGCTTGCTGGTGCCGTCGTAGATGGTGTTGGCGGTGATCGGGTCGTCGTCCTGGGTCTTGGCGTTCTCGTCGAAGGCCGCGGCGAGGATCACCGGCTTGAAGGTGGAGGCGGGCTGGTAGTCGGTGCGGGTGGCGTTGTTGATGTAGTGCTCGGTGTAGCTCGTGCCGCCGTACATCGCCTCGACCGCGCCCGTCTTCGGGTTCACGGACACCGCGCCGGCCTGGACGTCGCCGTCGACCGAGCGCTTCTTCTTGTCGAGCTTGCTGGTCAGCTGGTCCTTGACGGACGTCTCCAGCGCCTTCTGCTTGGCCTTGTCGATGTTCAGCTCGATGTTCCAGCCGCCCTTGCTGACCAGGGCCGCGGCCGACTCGTAGTCGTCGGCGATGCCCTGGGCGACCAGCTGGTTGGCAAGCTCGGCGTTGGCCGCGTCGACCAGGTAGCCGACCTGGCCCTCCTTGCCGGGCGCCGCCTTGGGCTCCTTGGGCTCCGGGAACGTCATGGCGTCGCGCTTGCTCTTGTCGAGCCAGTCCATCTCGACCATGTTGTCGAGGACGTAGTTCCAGCGGGTCTTGACCAGGCGCTTGCCGGTGTCGGAGGCGACGGCCCAGTCGTACTGGCTGGGGGCCTGGAGCAGCGCGGCGAGGTAGGCGCCCTGCTCGACGCTGAGCTTGTCGGCGTCGACGCGGTAGTAGGCCTGGGCGGCGGCCTGGATGCCGTAGGCGCCGCGGCCGTAGTAGCTGGTGTTGATGTAGCCGGCCAGGATGTAGTCCTTGGACTCCTCCCGGTCCAGCTTCAGGGAGATGACCAGTTCCTTCAGCTTGCGCGAGACGGTCTGTTCCTGCGTCAGGTAGTAGTTCTTGACGTACTGCTGGGTGATCGTCGAACCGCCCTGCGCGCCCTTGCCCATGAGCGTGTTGAGCACACCGCGGGCGGTGCCCTTGAGGTCGACGCCGGCGTCGTTGTAGAAGGTCTTGTTCTCGGCGGCGACGAAGGTGTGCTGCACCGGCTTGGGGACCGACGCGAGGTCGACGTTCTCCCGGTTGACGTCGCCGTCGCGGGCGAGCAACGTGCCGTTGCCGAACTTGTAGACGTTGCTCTGCAGGTCGGCGTCGGGATTGCCCTTGGGGATGGGCGTGCTGACGTACAGCCAGACGAAGGCGCCGATGACGGCCACGGTCAGACCGAGGAACGTGCCGAGGATCTTCTTCCAGGTGAAGATCCTGCGTATCAGGCTCTTGTCCTTCTTGCCGGCCTTGCCCTTGCCGCCCTTGACGCCTCTGCCGCCCTTCTTCGCGCCTCTGCGGGCCGCCGCGCGGCCTCCGGCCTCAGGGGCGTCCGTGGCGGTGGCGGTGGCTGTGGCGGCGCCCGAGGCCGACTCCGGCGTCGAGGGCGGCGTCTCCGGCTCCGTCGAGCGGTTCCTGGGCGCCGCGCGGCGGCCACCGCGCTGTCGCGCTCGTCTCTCTTCCGCTCGTCCCATGAGTCCGCTCGCTCCGCTTCCTACTCGGCAGTCACACCAGTGCCCAAGGGCAGGGGCAGGTCAGCTCAGAAAGCTAACACCGCTCTCTATGACGGAGCGCTCTCGATCCGGCCTTCGGAGGGCGTGAGAATCAGCACCCCGCACCGTGGAACCGGTGGAACGTCCCCACCGATTCGACGTACGAGAGGCGCACAGGGTTGCCATCACGCGCTAAAGTGATATCACTTAGCTAGGCAGCTGATTACTGAATCAGCTGATGAACAGAGACGGGGACCCCGCTATGTCCGCACACGACCCGACAGTCACCGCCGAAGACGTCGCCGACGCCACGACCGAGGCCGTCGACGCGCCGCAGATGCCCGACCCGAGCGTGCAGGAGTTCCCCGCGCACAGCGTGGGCGGCGGACTCGCCCTGGCGCTCGGCCTGGCCGGGCTGCTGGCCGGCGGCGGGGTGATCGCCGCGGGCAGCATGGCGGCCGCGGCCGGCCTCAAGGCCGCGCTGATCACCGGCGGCATCCTGGTCGCCCTCGCCGCGTTCCTCGCGATGTGCGGACTGAACACGGTGTCGCCCGGCGAGGCCCGCGTGGTGCAGCTCTTCGGCCGCTACCGGGGCACCATCCGCGAGGACGGCCTGCGCTGGGTGAACCCCTTCACCTCCCGCGAGAAGATCTCCACCCGGGTCCGCAATCACGAGACGGCCGTCCTCAAGGTCAACGACGCCTACGGCAACCCGATCGAGCTCGCCGCGGTCGTGGTGTGGAACGTGCACGACACCGCACAGGCCTCCTTCGAGGTGGACGACTTCCTGGAGTTCGTCGCCACCCAGACCGAGGCGGCCGTCCGGCACATCGCCATCGAGTACCCCTACGACTCGCACGACGAGGACGGGCTCTCGCTGCGCGGCAACGCCGAGGAAATCACCGAGAAGCTCGCGATAGAACTGCACGCGCGCGTGCAGGCGGCCGGCGTGCGGATCATCGAGTCCCGCTTCACCCACCTCGCCTACGCTCCCGAGATCGCCTCGGCGATGCTCCAGCGGCAGCAGGCGGGTGCGGTGGTCGCGGCCCGCCGGGAGATCGTGGACGGCGCCGTGGGCATGGTCGAGGCGGCGCTCAACCGGATCGCCGAACAGGGCTTCGTGGAGCTGGACGACGAGCGCAAGGCGGCGATGGTGTCCAACCTGATGGTGGTGCTGTGCGGGGACCGGGCGCCTCAGCCGGTGCTGAACACCGGGACGCTCTACCAGTGACCTCACCCGAAGAGGGCCAGGCCCCTCGGCGCCGGCCGCAGCAGCAGCGCAAGCAGGTGCTGCTGCGGCTCGACCCGCTGGTCTACGACGCGTTGGCCCGCTGGGCCTCGGACGAGCTGCGGTCGGCGAACGCTCAGATCGAGTTCCTGTTGCGCAAGGCCCTGAAGGACGCTGGACGGCTGCCCGGCGAGGCGGGACCCATCCCCCGCCGCGGGCGGCCCCCCGGGGACTCCGCCTCCGGACCACCGTCGCCCTGACGGCCCCGAGCGCTGTTCCCGAACAGTGACAATCGGCCCCCACCTGCGCACTCCCGACCTGCCTCCACCCCCCGTCGCCACCCGCACACGGCACGTATACACGCCGGGTATACACCGCATGTACAGTCCTCCCCATGTCCATCGGTCACACCCTCCTGGGACTCCTGGAGTCCGGGCCCCGCCACGGTTACGACCTCAAGCGGGCCTTCGACGAGAAGTTCGGTCACGACCGGCCGCTGCACTACGGCCAGGTCTACTCGACGATGTCGCGTCTGCTGAAGAACGGGCTCGTCGAGGTCGACGGCATCGAGGCCGGCGGCGGACCCGAGCGCAAGCGGTACGCGATCACCGACGCCGGCATCACCGACGTCGCGCAGTGGCTCGCCACGCCCGAGAAGCCCGAGCCGTATCTGCAGTCCACGCTCTACACGAAGATCGTCCTCGCGCTGCTGACGCATCGCGACGCGGCCGACATCCTCGACACGCAGCGGTCCGAGCACCTGCGCAGCATGCGCATCCTCACCGACCGCAAGCGCAAGGGCGATCTGGCCGACCAGCTGATCTGCGACCATGCTCTGTTCCACCTCGAGGCCGACCTGCGCTGGCTGGAGCTCGCCGCCGCGCGCCTCGACAAGCTGAAGGCGGCGGTCAACGCATGAACGCTCCCGGGGGATCCCTGCTCGTCGCCGAGGACCTGAAGAAGGCGTACGGCCCGACGATGGCGCTCGACGGCGCCGAGTTCTCCATCCACGCCGGCGAGGTCGTCGCCGTGATGGGCCCGTCCGGGTCCGGCAAGTCGACGCTGCTGCACTGTCTCGCCGGCATCGTGACGCCCGACTCGGGCTCGATCCGGTACGGCGACCGTGAGCTCGCGACGATGACCGACGCCGAGCGCAGTCAGCTGCGGCGCTCGGAGTTCGGGTTCGTGTTCCAGTTCGGCCAGTTGGTGCCGGAGTTGACCTGCGTGGAGAACGTCGCGCTTCCGCTGCGGCTGAACGGCACCCCGCGCAAGCAGGCCGAGCGCACCGCGCTGAGCTGGATGGAGCGCCTCGAGGTCGACGACCTCGGCAAGAAGCGGCCCGGCGAGGTCTCCGGCGGTCAGGGGCAGCGGGTGGCCGTGGCGCGTTCGCTCGTCACCAGCCCGCGGGTCGTCTTCGCCGACGAGCCGACCGGCGCGCTGGACTCGCTCAACGGCGAGCGCGTGATGGAACTGCTCACCGAGGCCGCCCGGTCGGCCAACGCGGCCGTGGTGCTCGTGACGCACGAGGCGCGGGTCGCCGCGTACTCCGACCGGGAGATCGTCGTACGGGACGGCAAGTCGCGCGACATGGAGCGCGTCGTATGAACGTGCGCCAGTGGGCTCAGGACCTGGGGATGGGACTCCGGTTCGCCTTCGGAGGCGGGCGGGAGGGATGGGTCCGGGCCGTGCTGACGGCGCTCGGCGTCGGCCTCGGCGTGGCGCTGCTGCTGCTGTCGACCGCGCTGCCGAACGCCCTCGCGGTGCGGCACGAACGCGAACAGGCCCGGATGGACTACTCGTTCACGGAAAAGCCGGTGCCGAAGGCCGACGACACCGTGCTGATCGCCCACGCCGACACGACGTTCCGCGAGAAGGACATACGCGGCCGGCTGGTGGAGCCCGAGGGAGCGCACGCCCCGCTGCCGCCCGGCGTGAACGCCTACCCGGCCGAGGGCGAGATGCTGGTCTCACCCGCCCTGAAGACGCTGCTCGCCTCCGACGGGGCAGGGCTGCTGCGGGAGCGGCTGCCGTACCGGATCGCCGGGAGCATCGGGGAGAGCGGGCTCATCGGCTCGCACGAACTCGCCTACTACGCGGGCGCCTCCGGACTCGCTCCGCGCATCAACGGCTTCGGCGTGTCCCGGCTGACGAAGTTCGGGGACCCGAATCCGACGCCCGAGGCCACCGACCCGGTGCTGGTGCTGCTGAACATCGTGGTGATCGTGATGCTGCTGATGCCGGTGGCCGTGTTCATCGCGGCGGCCGTGCGGTTCGGCGGCGAGCGGCGCGACCGCAGGCTGGCCGCGCTGCGCCTGGTGGGCGCCGACGGCCGGATGACCCGACGCATCGCGGCGGGCGAGGCGATGGGCGGCGCACTGCTCGGCCTGATCATCGGCACCGGCTTCTTCCTGGTCGGACGACAGGTGGCGGGCTCCGTCGAGATGCTCGGCATCAGCGTGTGGCCCAGCTATCTCAACCCCTCGCCCGCACTGGCCGCGCTGGTCGCCGTGGCGGTGCCGACGTCCGCCGTCCTCGTCACCCTCTTCTCGCTGCGCGGTGTGGTGATCGAACCGCTCGGCGTGGTGCGCACGGCGAAGCCCGCCCGGCGTCGGCTGTGGTGGCGGCTGCTGCTGCCGGTGGCCGGCCTCGCGATGCTCTACCCGATGATCGGCCAGGGCCGCGAGAACGGCGACTTCAACCAGTACCTGGTGGTCGGCGGCGTCCTGCTGCTCCTCATCGGGGTCACCGCACTGCTGCCCTGGCTGGTGGAGGCGGTCGTCGCCCGGCTCGGCTCCGGCGGCGTCGCCTGGCAACTGGCGGTACGGCGGCTGCAGCTGAGCAGCGGCACGGCGGCCCGGATGGTCAACGGCATCGCCGTTGCGGTGGCCGCGGCGATCGCGCTCCAGATGCTGTTCACCGGAGTGGACAGCGACTACAGCCGGGTGACGACCAACCAGGACGTCCGGCGGGCGCAGATGCAGGTGCAGGTGCCGCAGGGCGCTCCCATGGCCGCGACCGTCAAGGCGTTCCAGGAGACCAAGGGCGTCCGCAAGGTCACGGCGCTGTGGGAGGAGTACCTCGGCGACGCCACCTGGAAGAACGAGCAGAGCCAGACCCTGTCCGACGCGCTGGCCGTGGGCGACTGCACGACCCTGCGCGAGGTGGCGGAGCTGCCCTCCTGCAAGGACGGCGACATCTTCTTCCTCGACGGCTACGACGGGTACTCCAGGGACTCGGCGAAGATGAACGAGCCCGGCAAGAAGCTGTACATAGCGTCGTCCTCCTACTCCCAACGCGGCGAGGAGGTCGTCTGGACCGTCCCGGCGGGCATCATGCAGGCCCACTCGATCGACGACCCGACCGGCAACCAGCGCAGCGGCTTCCTGATGACGCCGGGCGCGCTGCCCAAGGGCGCCGAGGCGATCCTCTCCGGCCAGCTGTACCTCTCGATCGACAAGTCCGTGCCCGACGCCTACGACCACGTCCGCAACACCGCGGCGCAGGTGGACCCGATGGCCGACCCGATGATGTGGGCGTCCAGCCGGGAGGCCGCCCGGTTCACCTCCCTGCGCACCGGTCTGCTCGTCGGCTCCGCCGCGGTGCTGCTGCTGATCGGGGCGAGTCTGCTGGTGTCGCAGCTGGAGCAGTTGCGCGAGCGCCGCAAGCTGCTGTCGTCCCTGGTCGCCTTCGGCACCCGGCGGCGCACGCTGAGCCTGTCGGTGCTGTGGCAGACGGCGATCCCGATCACGCTGGGCCTGGCGCTGGCCCTGGTCGTCGGGCTCACGCTGGGCACGATCCTGCTGAAGATGACGGACACTCCGGTCGCCGTCGACTGGGCCAGCGTGCTGTCGATGACCGGCATCGGCGCGGCGGTCGTCCTGGTGGTGACGCTGCTGAGCCTGCCGCCGCTGATGCGGCTGATGCGGCCGGACGGTCTGCGCACGGAGTAGCGGCCGAGCAACGGCCGAGCCGACCCCGAAGGGCCCCTCGCACCGGCGAGGGGCCCTTCGCCGTTCACAGCCGGTACTCCCGCACCACCCTCCGCACCTGCGCGAACAGCATGCCGACGTTGACGGACTTGCGGCAGACGACCACCGCGACGACGTCCTGCTGCTCGGTCATCCGCACGAACAGGTGGGTGAGGTTCTCGCTGTTGACGAGGATCTCCTGGAAGAAGTGGTTCTCGCTCTGGACCCCACGGCGCTCCTTGAAGACGTCCTCGATCATCACGACCGTTCGGCCCTGGAAGAGGTCGAGCGTGGCGCCCGCCAGCAGGTCCAGGACCTCGGGCGGATGGTTGTCGACGGTCTCGTAGGAGAGCAGCATGCCGGTCGACATGTCGACCACGCCGGACGCGACGCAGTCGGGGGCATCCGTTCGCAGTGACTTGACCAGACCCATCACCTGGTCGGAGAAACCTGGGGTCATACGCTTCGTCGCCATCCCTTCAGACTCCGGTCTTCTCCGTGAGGATCAGGTCGATGCGGCGCAGGGCCGGCTGGGTCGCCGTGTGCAGGCGCTCCACGTCCATGCCCTCGTCGCCGAGCACGACCATCAGCGCGGTGTCGCCGACCGCGTAGAACGCGGCGCAGCCGTGGCTGCCGTAGGCCACCGTGCGGTGCAGGGCCCCGCGGGAGGTCGCCTCGGCGGTGCGGCGGGCGAGGCCGAGGCCGGCCGCGGCGAGGGCGGCGAGGCCCTCCGGGTCGATGGAGTCGGCGGTGTCGGCGGCTATGAGCAGTCCGTCGGCCGCCGCCACCGCGGTGTCGGTGATGCCGGTCACCTGCTCGCGCAGGCCGCGCATCTCCCGCGCGAGGGCTTTGTGGTCCATGAAGGCAACTCCCCTGATTCTGATCGCATATGACCGTCTGTTTTCTTTGGGGGTTTCGCGTGGGGGCGTCCGTGCAGGGCGAGATCCATGTAGAGGGAATACATGTGGGAGGGGATCTATGTGGGGGGATCCATGTGGAGGGGGGATCCATGTGGAGGGGATCCGTGTGGGACCGCTATTTCGCCGGTGAATTCCGCAGGCGGAAGAACTCCTTCCAGCCGGTGCCGTTGCCGGTGTCGTCCTGTTCCGGCGTGAGCGCTTCGTTGATGCCGCTGGCCCCGGGCCGACGGCGGGGCAGGGCCGTCGCCTCCTCCGGAACCGGCCGCTGCGGCGGGAGCGAGGGCGGCCCCGGTTCCCGGGGGCGTACGCCGTGTCCGTCGGGCGGCAGCCGGACCGGGATCGGGCGGGGCGCGTCCACGCACTCCAGCAGCCCCTCGCCCAGCATCCGGGCCACCTCCACGGTGACGGTGTAGACCCCGCGCCCGGTACGGAAGGCGAGGTCGCGGGCGGTGCGCCGGCCGTCCGCGTGGGCGAGCAGCTCGCGCTGCAACGCGCCGAGCCGGGCGGCCGCGCAGGAGAGGGAGGCGGGCGCGGGCCGCTCCCGGTCCGGGCGCACCGGGCACGGCAGCGCCAGCAGCGCGGCCAGCTTGCGCGACGCCTCCTGGAGCAGCCGGGTGGGCGGTTCGCCGACGGCGACCGCGGCGGGCGGCGGTCCGGCGGCCGGACCGCGCTCGCAGCCGTCGACACTGCCCGCGACGACCGCGAACGCGGCGTCCTGGAGGGCCATCGCGCAGACCACCCGGAGCTGGGCGGCCCCCGCGTAGCCGTGGGCGATCAGCCCGGCGGCCGGCCAGCGCGCGCCGCCCGACTCGCGCACCAGCCCGGCCCACTCCTCGCCGCCGATCCTCCCCGACCGCAGCAGCAGCGCCTCCGGCGCGGGCGCGCCCGGCGACTCGACCGCGACGACCAGCCCGCCGTACAGATGGAAGGCGCCGCCGGGCGCGCCGAACACGCGCAGTTCCCCGGTGAAGCCCTCCCGGCTGCACGCGGCAAGGTCGCGTGCCAGCAGCTCGTAGCCCGACATCACTCCCCTTGGACCTCTCGCACATACGCCTGACGCGTAGCGCTGAGGAGGGAATGTGTATCAGCCCGGGCGCATATTCCAGCGGGGGATTTCCGAGCTGCCCTCAGCTGATCTCCGACTGACGGAAGTTGAGCGCTCAGCAGCCTTTCGGAGAATTCAATTTGCTGTGTTCAGTGCTCATTTGACGCCGCGTCCGCAGGCGCCGAACCCGCCGGAGTCGCCGGACCGGCGGTCACCGGCGCCACGTCCGACGCCGTCGCTCCCCTGGGGCGCGGCGAGTGCCGCAGGGCCTGTTCCCGGGAGTAGGCGTGCAGATAGCCCACCACCGTGTTCGTGACGGCCACCAGGGGCACCGCCACGATCGCACCGCCGATGCCCGCGACCATGCCGCCCGCGGCGACCGACAGGACCACCGCCAGCGGATGGACGCGTACCGCGCGACCGAGGATGAACGGCTGGAGGATGTGGCCCTCGATCTGCTGGACGGCCAGCACGACCGCCAGGGTCATCACCGCGGTGAACACGCCCTGGGTGACCAGTGCGACGACGACCGCCAGCGCGCCGGACGCGACCGCGCCGACGAGCGGGATGAAGGAGAACAGGAAGATGAAGACGGCGAGCGGGACGGCCATCGGCACGTCGAGGAAGTAGATGCCGAGGCCGATGAAGATCGCGTCGATCAGCGCGACTATCACCGTGCCGCGCACATAGGCGGTGAGCGTCGCCCAGGCCCGCGGGCCCGCGCCCGCCACGCCCGGCCGGGCCGCGGCCGGGACCAGCTTGAGCGTCCACTCCCAGATGCGCTTGCCGTCGTAGAGGAGGAAGAGGGTCGAGAAGAAGGCCAGGAGGATGCCGGTCAGCGCCTCGACGACGACCGTGACGCCCTCCAGGCCGGCCGAGGTGATCGAGTCGGTGTTGTCGCCGATCGCGTCGCGCAGGTTCTCGGCGATGCCGTTGATCTGCTTGTCGGTGACGTGGAAGGGGCTGTTGAGCAGCCAGCGGCGCAGGTCGTCGATGCCGTCCTGGACCTGGTCGGAGAGGTCGTCGATGTTCGCCATGACCTGCCAGGTCACGAACCAGCCCATGAGGCCGATGACGACGAACCCGAGGATCGCCGTCAGCGCGGTGGCGGCCCCGCCGGGGACGCCGACCCGCTTGAGCCGGGCCACGGTCGGTTCGAGGAGCGCGGTGAGGAGCAGGGCGACCACGAAGGCCATGACGACCAGTTGGACCGCGCTGATCACCTTGATCAGGATCCAGACCGTCCCGGCGAGCACCAGCAGCCGCCAGCCCGCCTCGGCGGCGACCCGGACGCCCCACGGCACCACCTGTGCGGGGTCGGGACGCGGGGCGGGCGGCGGGGGCCCCTCCGGGAACTCCTCGGCGTACCCCCCGGAGTTCGCGTACCCCCCGGGGTCCGCGGACACCGCGGCGTCCTCGGGTCGCGTCGGCGGCGGCTTCGGGTTCAGCTCGGCGGAGGTCTCCCGCTCCACCTCCGCGCGCCGCTCGTCGAGCCGCTCGCCCACCTCGCTCAGCCTGGTGCCGAGCCGGCCGAGCCACCCTGGCACTCGCGACATGATCCGACCTCTTCCCCCGTCTCTCCCCACCACTCCCCCTGGAGTCGTCGGTCACGGCCGTACCGACCGTACAGGGCGAAAGCCCCTCCCCCTAAGACGGGGAGGGGCTGCACAGGGTTGAGCGCGAGGGTGCCGGACGACCCGTCAGTACGAGCCGTTGGCCTGCCAGAAGGCCCAGGCGTCGCAGGGACTGCCGTAGCGGCCGTTCATGTAGTTCAGGCCCCACTTGATCTGGGTGGCCGGGTTGGTCCGCCAGTCGGCGCCCGCGGACGACATCTTCGAGCCGGGATAGGCCTGGACGAGGCCGTACGCGCCGGAAGAGGGGTTGACGGCCTGGTAGTTCCAGGTGGACTCGTGGTTCACGATGTTGCTGAAGCACTGGAACTGACCGCTCGGAATGATCTGCCGGGCGATGGCCTTGACCTCGGCGACGGTGTACGACGCCTGCTGGGGGAAGCTTCCGGAGGCGGAGGTCGACTCGACTTCGTTCTCGGCCGCCTTGGCGGCGGCTTCCTCGGCCGCCTTGGCCTTGTCGGCTGCGGCCTGGGCGGCCTTCTGCTTGGCCACCGCGTCCTTGGCCGCCTGCTTGCGGGCCGATTCCTCCGCCGACTTCCTGGCGGTGGTGTCGGCGGCGATGGCCTGGACGTCGGCCTGGTGCGTCAGCGTGGCGGACTGCACCTGGGCCTGCTGGCCTACAGGTAAGTCGGCGAGGAGGGTGGATTCGCCTGCTGTCGCCTCGGCGTCGTCGAGAGGCTGCGCGACGCCGCCCTGGGCGACGCCCATGACGGCGCCCACGGCGGTGACAGCGGTGGCCGAGGCAACGGCGAATCCCCGGGCCGATATCGGGCTCACACGGATTCCTTCTGCTGGTCGTCAGGTCTGCGGTCGTCAGGCCTGCTGGTCATCAGATGAAGGGAACGAACGGCCGACGGCCGTACGGCCTAGTACCAGTGGTTGGCCTGCCAGAAGGACCACGCCTCGCACGGGCTGCCGTAGCGGCTGTCCATGTAGTTGAGGCCCCACTTGATCTGGGTGGCCGGGTTGGTCCGCCAGTCGGAGCCGGCCGACGCGTACTTGCCCGCGGGCAGCGCCTGGAAGAGACCGTAGGCGCCGGAGGAGGGGTTGACGGCCTGCGGGTTCCAGCTGGACTCGTGGTCCACGATGTTGCTGAAGCACTGGAACTGACCGCTCGGCACCATCTGCGCCGCCATCGCCTTGATCTGCGCGGTGGTGTAGGAGCTCTGGATCGGGAAGTCGCCCGCGCTGCGGCTGGCCTTGGCCTTGGCCTCCGCGCGGTCCTTGGCCGCCTTCTCGGCGGCCTCCTTCTTCGCGACGGCCGTCTTGGCGGCGGCCTTGCGGGCCGACTCCTCGGCGTCCTTCTTCGCACCCTCGTCCGCGGCGATGGCCTGTACGTCGGCCTGCTGCGCGAGGGACGCCGTCTGCACCTGGGCCTGCTGGCCCACGGGTATGTCGGCGAGGAGCGTCGCGTCGCCCGCCGTCGCCTCTGCGTCGTTGGGCTGCGCGACACTGCCCGAGGCAACACCGACGACGCTTCCGACAGCGGTGACCGCCGTGGCCGAGGCCACTGCGAATCCCCGGACCGAGATCCGGCTCACACGGTTTCCTTCCAGCATCGCCCGCTTCGGTGACCCTGGCGGACGCAATCGTGCCCCTTGACGCTGGTCTCCGAACTGCGGGGTCACAGGAGACGCGGGCCCGGTGGACGACTCCCCCGAGAGGGAGCGCCCGTGGTGCGTGGGCGGCATACGACGGTCGGTATGGAGTTTGAGGTGGTACTCAAGTGGCGCTGCACCTCCCCCACTGCTCTAAAAGGGTGGGAGGTACCCCCAGGGGTACAACTGTGTCGTATGCGGGGCCTGACGGAACTGAGACTCTGCCGTAACCAAACCGCGCAAGGCAATTCCGAGTTACGTGTGAAAGGTCACATCCGTGGGGAGCCTCGGGATTTCGCGAAACCCTCACACACGCCGACGCCGCCCGACTAGGCTCACAGCCTTTGTCGGACGGCGCCAACGCACACCCGATCCCCGTCAATTGGGGCAGGGCATTCAGATCTGCCCGTCCTCCAGCATTTCGGTCACAAGCGCCGCGATCTGGGACCTCTCGGACCGGTTCAGAGTCACGTGCGCGAAGAGCGGATGCCCCTTCAGTTTCTCGACGACGGCGACCACTCCGTCATAACGGCCGACGCGCAGATTGTCCCTTTGCGCCACATCGTGGGTCAGCACGACCCGGGAATTCGCGCCGATCCGGGACAGAACGGTGAGCAGCACATTCCGTTCGAGCGACTGCGCCTCGTCGACGATCACGAAGGCGTCGTGGAGGGAACGGCCCCGGATGTGCGTCAGAGGCAGGACCTCCAGCATGCCGCGCGCGGTGACCTCCTCGATGACCTCGCGGCTGGTGACCGCGGACAGCGTGTCGAAGACCGCCTGCGCCCACGGGCCCATCTTGTCGGCCTCGGAACCGGGCAGATAGCCCAGCTCCTGCCCGCCCACCGCATACAGCGGCCGGAAGACCATCACCTTCTGGTGCTGGCGGCGCTCCAGGACCGCTTCCAGACCCGCGCAGAGCGCGAGCGCGGACTTGCCGGTGCCGGCCCGGCCGCCCATCGACAGGATCCCGACGTCCGGGTCGAGCAGCAGATCGAGCGCGATGCGCTGCTCGGCGCTGCGGCCCTTGATGCCGAAGGCCTCCCGGTCGCCGCGCACCAGGCGGACGTTGCCGTCGGCGGTGACCCGGCCCAGGGCCTTGCCGCGCTCCGACTGGATGGTCAGACCGGTGTGCACGGGAAGGTCGGCGGCCTCGGGCACATGGATGCGCCCCTCCTCGAAGAGGATGTCCACCTGTTCACCGGACAGGGTCAGTTCGGACATTCCGGTCCAGCCGGAGGAGCCCGTGATGGCGAGCTCGGCGCGGTACTCCTCGGCGAGGAGACCGACCGAGGACGCCTTGATCCTGAGCGGCAGGTCCTTCGACACGACGGTGACGTCGAACCCCTCGGCCTGCAGATTTCGGGCGACCGCGAGGATGCGGGAGTCGTTGTCCCCCAGGCGGTAGCCGGACGGCAGGACGCTGGGGTCCGAGTGGTTGAGCTCGACACGGATGGTCCCGCCCAGTTCGCCGATCGGAATGGGGGCGTCCAGGCGACCGAACTTCACCCGGTAGTCGTCGAGCAGGCGCAGCGCCTGCCGGGCGAAGTAGCCGAGTTCGGGATGGTGCCTCTTGGCCTCCAGTTCCGTGACCACGACGATGGGAAGCACGACTTCGTGCTCCTCGAAGCGGGTCATGGCGTTCGGGTCGGCCAGCAGGACGCTGGTGTCGAGAACATAGGTGCGCCGGTCTGGCATACGGCGCTTTGTGCTGGTCACCACGGAAGGACGTACCCCCTCGGATGAGGTCGGGGAGCGACGGAGTGGAGCTGGACCGGTCGACGGCCCGCTTGCACGGGCCGAGAACCGGCCCCCCCGCTGCTTGTTCCGTGCCGTGACCGCACGGTCGGGCTGGTGCAAAGGGCCTCCCGGGCGGACGGCCCCGTGCCGCCCGCTGAGATCCGACACCCGTGGTTCGGGCGTCGACCTGCTTGGCTTATGCCCTCGAACATGCGCCGCCATGCCAGGGCATATGACGGCGCCCCGGTGAACTCCTTGTTACTTCCGCCCCAAGCGGGGTGCCGCGAGGGGGTGCCTCAGCCGCCGTAACGGCGGTGCCGGGCCGCGTAGTCGCGCAGTGCGCGCAGGAAGTCGACCTTGCGGAAGGCCGGCCAGAAGACCTCGCAGAAGTAGTACTCCGCATGGGCGGTCTGCCACAGCATGAAGCCGGACAACCGCTGCTCGCCGCTGGTGCGGATCACCAGGTCGGGGTCGGGCTGGGCGCCGGTGTAGAGGTGGCGGCCGATCAGATCGACGCTGACGGACTCGGCGAGGTCCTCCATCGAGGTGCCCTTGTCCGCCGCGTCCACGATCATCGAGCGCACGGCGTCGGCGATCTCCTGCCGGCCGCCGTAGCCGATGGCGACGTTGACCAGTATTCCGTCGACATCGACGGTGGCGTCCTCGGCCTCCTTCAGTGCGGCCTGCACATGGGAGGGGAGGATGTCGGGGTTGCCGACGTGGTGGACCCGCCAGCGGCCGTCGGCGGCGAGGGTGCGCACAACGTCCTCGATGATGCCGAGGAGCGGAACGAGTTCTTCCTTGGCGCGGTCGAGGTTGTCCGTCGACAGCAGCCAGAGGGTGACGACCTCGACGTCCGTCTCGGTGCACCAGCCGAGGAACTCCTCGATCTTGTCGGCGCCGGCCCGGTGGCCGTGCTCCGTGGTGGAACCCGCGGCCTTGGCCCAGCGCCGGTTGCCGTCCATGATGACGCCGATGTGCTTGGGCACCTGAGCGTGGTCCAGGTGACCTTCCACCCGGCGTGCGTACAGCCTGACCAGAAGGCCGCGCAGCTTGTCGCGCAGGTTCACGTGATTGTCAGCCCCTCCGTACGGTGCGGTCCCCGCGAGGCGCAGCCTACCGCGCAGGACTCGGACCGGTCACACGGGAGCCGCGGGCGGTGCGGGACAAAAAAACGGGCCGGTCCGTGGGGGGGGGAGACGGACCGGCCCGAGGGGGGGTTTCCACCATAACCCTTCGTAAGTGATGCTGCGCGCATCGGCACGCCACAACTACTCTCCGGAGTCGCCCGACGACGCCTCGGTGGCCGTTTCAGGCGTTGTTCATGGGTGGTTCATGGCCGGAACACAGCGGATTCGCAGGGCAATGCACCCGATTGCCGAGGGAAGCAGAGGTTTTGGAGCGACTTGAGCCAGGGTCGGTCACATGTCCATCCGTCCCTCCGACGGGCTAACGCAGCCACGAACGCCGGCTTGACGCGAACGCCCGCGTCACACGGTCGTCCCGGCGCCCGGAAGGGCAGGGGCGGTTCCTGGCCAATTCCCCGGCGGTGCTCCTCGGACGGCCTGCGGACGGCCTGCGGAGGACCTGCGGACGACCTACGGGCGGCGCGCCTCGACGAGTTGGCGGGTGCTGTGCGCGACGAAGGGGCCGTCGGCCTCGATCCGCTCGTGCAGGGCGCGCAGTCGGGTCCGGTAGGTCTCCACCGTGAAGCCGGGCACCATCCACACCACCTTGCGCAGGAAGTGGACGACGGCGGCGATGTCGTGGAACTCGACGCGGAGCCGTTGCGCCCGCAGGTCGACGATCTCCAGGCCGGCCCGCTCGGCGTCGGCGCGCTCGCGGTCGGGGTGGCGTGCGCTGTTCACCGCCGCCGGCTGCGGACCGAGGAAGTACTCGACGAGTTCGAAGACGCTGCGGGGACCGACGTGCTGGGCGAAGTACGTCCCGCCGGGCTGGAGGACGCGCGCGATCTCGCCCCAGAGGGGCCGGACCGGATGCCTGCTGCTCACCAGGTCGAAGGCGGCGTCCGCGAACGGCAGCGGGCCCTCCTCGGGGGACGCGACGACCGCGATGCCGCGCGGGCGGAGCAGGGCGGTGGCCTTGGCGACGTTCGCCGGCCAGCCCTCCGTCGCGACGGTGAGGACGGGCGCCTCGGGGGCGGCCCGGCCGAGGGCGAAGTCCAGGACCTCGCCTCCCCCGGTCTGCACGTCGAGCGCGGCGCTCGCGTCGGCCAGCCGCCCGGCCAGCGACAGGGCGTACCCCCAGGAGGGCCGCGCCTCGCTGGCCCGCCCCTCGAACCAGGAGAAGTCCCACCCGTCGGTGGGCACGGCCCCGCCTTCCGCGAGGAGGCTCTCGAAGACGTCCATACGGTGAGCGTGGCAGAGGGGACGCGGCGGCCGCCGCTGATTTTCGCGACGCCGGCCGCACCCAGGAACCGTCCTACTCGGGGCGCTCGTAGTGCAGCCCCACGACCCCGTTGCCGAAGGTGCGGGACCCGGCGAGGTGGAGCGCGGTCGTGGCGGGCGGGGCGGTGTGCGGGAACAGGGGTGTGCCGCCGCCGACGAGCACCGGGTGGACGTAGACGCGGAGTTCGTCGACCAGGTCCTGGCGGAGGAAGGCCGCGCCGAGTTCGGCGCCGCCGAGGCCGAGGTCGCCGCCCACCTTCTCCTTGAGGGCCTGCACCTCCTCGGGAACCACGTCCCGGACGATCGTCGTGTTCCCCGTCGCGTGCTCCAGCGTCCGCGAGTAGACGAACTTCGGTTTCCCGCGCCAGATGGCGGCGAAGTCGGCCACCGAGGCGGGGGCGGCCGGGTCGGCGTCGGCGGTCGGCCAGAAGTCGGCCATCAGGTCGTGGGTGGTACGGCCGAGGAGCATGGCGCCCAGCTCCCGGACCCTGTCGTTGACGTACCGGTGCACCTCGTCGTCGACTCGATGCCAGGAGATGTCGTGGCCCGGGCCCTCGATATAGCCGTCCAGGGACATCGACATCATCAGGACGATCTTCCCCATACGACGGCCACCCTTCGTGTCCCGGCTCGCTACCGTGCAGAGGGTAACGACGCGGTCGAGGGGAGACGGGGATGGCGCGCTGGCTGGACGGGCGAGGAGAACTGGTCGTGGGCGGCGGTGACGGCCCGCGGGTTCCGCTGGAGGTCGCCGCCTCCTACCGGGCCCGGACGAAGGGACTGCTCGGGCGGGACTCCGTGGACGGGGCGATGCTGCTGACCCCGGCCGGCAGTGTGCACACGTTCCGGATGCGCATGCCGATCGACGTGGCCTATCTCGACCGACGGCTGACGGTCATCGCCGTACGCACCATGCGGCCGGGACGGCTGGGGCTGCCCCGGCTGCGGTCCCGGCATGTGCTGGAGGCCGCGGCGGGGGCGATGCAGGGGTGGGGGGTGCGGGCGGGGGCACGGGTCGAGATCCGGGTCAGCCCTCCGTCCGCGGGAACGTGACCTCCACCCGGCGGTTCTTCTTGCGGCCGGCCTCGGTCGAGTTGTCCGAGATGGGGTACTGCTCGCCGTAACCGCGCACCTCGAAGGTGATGTTCGGGTTGTTCAGCTCGCCCGCGAGCTCCGCCTGCACGGCGTCCGCCCGCTGTTTCGACAGGACGTCGCCGTGGGCGGAGGAGCCCAGGTTGTCCGTGAACCCGAAGACGCGGACCAGAGTGGTGTTCTGCTTCTTGATCTCCGCGGCGATCGTGCCGATCCGCGCTTTCGCCGCCGCGCCGAGGCTCGCGCTGTCCTTGCCGAAGAGCACCTCGGCCTGGAGGGCGAACGTCACGTCCGCGTTGGTGTCCTCCCGCCGCTCGTCACCGGTCTCGTCCTCGACGACCTGCTTGATGTCCAGCACCTTGGGCTCCGCCAGGGTGCCGCCCTCGGGGAGCTTGAGATCGGGGTCGTTCGGGTCCACCTCGACGGGAGCGGTGGCGGTGGGCTCGGTGCCGGGGGGCACGCTGGGGGTGGTGTCGGCGTGCGCGGCGGGAGCGGTGCCGACGATCACGAGGGTGGCTGTGGCCACCGCCAGAGCAAGACGTGGGGTCATGACCGCCTCACCCGGAGATCTTGATGACCCCGCTGGGGAACAGCGGGAGTTGGAAGGTGACGTCCGTGGAACCGGCGGGCGGGGCCGGGAACTGGAGGAAGACGTCGATGGATTCACCGGCCTTGAGGGTGGAGAACCCGGTCGTGGTCAACGGCCGGCCCTCCGTGTCGCGCAGGACGTAGTACCGCTTCTTGCTCTTGGAGTCGACGAGGGTGGCTCCGCCGAGAGATCGTCCGTTGTTGATGATCTCGGTTTCGTTGCCGCTCAGTGCGGACGGGATCGTGACCATCGTGCCGCTGTCGTTCTTCAGCGCGGCGTTCACAGTGACGAAGCCGCCGGAGTCGCGTACGGCGGAGGTGATCTGAAGCAGCAGCCCGCTCGGGCCCTTCAGCTCGGCCAACGGCTCGTCGGACTGCTCTTCCTGCGTGTTCGGCTGCGATCCACTGGTCTTGGAGGACGATGCCGTGGACTGCGGCTTCTTGTCGTCGCCGCCACCGCCGCCACCGCAGGCGGTCGAGCCGAGGGCCAGCCCGGCTGCGACTGCCAGCGCGACCGTTCCCCTGCGGGCCTTCGCAGTGAACCGCATGCTCATCGCTGTGCCTCCTTCTTCACTCGTCGTTCGCTCGTTCAGTCGGCCAGGTGGACGTCGAAGAGGTCCTCGGGCCCGGGCAGATCATCGAGATCCGTCGGGTCCAGATCCCATGTCTTCCCGTCCTTGCAGGTGAGACGCGGCGGCACGGGGGCCGGCAGGTCGAACGTGCACAGGGACTCGATCACGGCTGTAGCGGAAGCGTGGGCCCAGGTGGTGCTCGTGATGGGGATTACGGAGTCCCCCGCCGACTTGTTCGCCTGGACGTCGACGCTGAAGCGGAGGCCGTCCGGCACACACGCGTCCACGCTGGCTTCGTTCTGTGCGGCGAGATCATAGGCCCGCCAGCACGGGTTGTCGGTCGCTCCGACGCCGTTGAAGATGTCCTGCCACTTCGTCGGGTCGAGGACGGCCAGGATCCACAGGTCGGCAAGTTGGTCCCGGGTCTCCTGCGCCGCTGCCAGCGCCGCTGCGTCTGCCGCGGTCTGGGCTCCGTTGCGGTTGACCGCGGCCTGGCCGACCGCGAAGTACGCGAACGCGAGAAAGAGCAGGCCCGCCACCACCGTGATGTAGATGGGGAAGGCCTGCCCTGCATCTCTGTACCGGGCAGATCGGGTCAGGGGGCGACCTTGCCGATCTGGGTGGTGAGCTTGTCGACGATCGTCTGGCCCAGGTTCGTGTTCGCGATCAGTACCACGATCGCCACCACCACCGCGATGATGCCCAGGTACTCGACCGCGGTCTGTCCCTTGTCGTCGGCGGTGCGGCGGCGTACCGCCCGCACTGTGGTGTTCGTCCAGCCGCTCACCCGGACCCTGGCCGCGACGGCGGTCTTCAGCAGCAGGTCGCTCATGGCGTTCCCCTCCGTTCGTGGCGTGAGGGGCACCGTACGACGGGGGCGGCGGTTCGGCCGAGGGTCCCTGGGCCCAATTCCGGGCCCAGGGAGGGGTTCGACGCGGCGTCATGACGTCACCGCCGTGCCCAGCCACTTGGCGGCCGCCTCGGAGCGGCTGCTGCTGTGCAGCTTGGCGAAGATGCGGTTGATGTGGTTCTTGACGGTCTTCTCGCTGATGAAGCAGGTGGCGGCGATCTGCTGGTTGTTCATGCCCGACGCGATGAAGTCCATGATCTCCGCCTCCCTCACGCTGAGTTGGAACCCCGCCCTATGTACAGGCGTCAACTGTCCCACAGTCGGTTGCAACTGCGAAAGCGGTTCCGGTGATGTCGGGGAAAATAGGGGTGTTGGGTCCGGTTCGGCGTGTGCATTCGCATCGGACTGGATGTGCGCGAGGAGCGCCGTCGCCGCCGTCGGGGTGAAGTGGGCGCGGCCTCGGGTGATGTCCCGTACCGCCGAGACCAGTTCCTCCACGGTGAACTCGCCGTGGACCAGATAGCCGCCGGCCCCGCCGCGCAGGGCCGCCCGGACGATCTCCGCCTCGTGGCTGTAGGTCAGCATCACGACCTGGGCGATCCGCGCGAGGTGGGGAAGGGCGGAGAGGCCGTCCACGCCGGGCATGCGGACGTCCAGGAGCACGACGTCGGGGCGGTGGTCGAGGGTGACCTCGTAGGCCTCGCGACCGTCCGCGGCCTCCGCGACGACCGTGATGTCGTCCCGGCCGGAGAGAAGGGCGGTCAGGCCCGCGCGGACGACCGGGTTGTCGTCGGCGACCACCACGCGCACGGGGGCCGGCCGGGGTGGTGGGGGGAAGAGCGGCTGCACAGCGCCGTCCGGCATCAGGCGGCCTCCTTTCTTGACGGGGTGGAGCACGGGGCGGGGCACGGGGTGAGTGCGGCGAGCGGGAGTTCCAGGCGCACCTCGGTGCCCCGGGAGTCGTGGCCGTGGCCGATGTGGATGCGGGCGCCGACCGAGGCGGCCCGCTCGACCATGCCGACCAGGCCGAAGTGGCCGGTGCGGCGCAGTCGTTCGAGGGTGGTGTCGGGTGGGAGGCCCCGGCCGTCGTCGTGGACGCTGAGGGTGAGGAGCTCGCCGTGCACGGCCGCCCGCACCTCGACGTGCGTCGGGGCGGCGTGGCGGTGGGCGTTCTCCAGGGCCTCCGAGGTGATCGTGAGGAGTTGGCGGGCGACCGCGGGCGGGACGGGGAGGGTCGTCCGGTCGCCGGAGGGGTGGTAGGTGACCGGCAGGCCGGTGCGCCGTGCGAAGTCGCTGGTGCTGGCCGCCAGTTCGGGCAGGACGTCGACTCCGGGCGCCGGATCGGACTCCCGGCGCAGGTCGGTGAGGAGTTCGCGGGACTCGGCGGCGGCGCGGCGCGCGGCCCGCGCGACCAGTTCGGCGTGTTGCCGCACCCGGGCCGGGTCCATGTCGGGCGAGGCGGCCGAGCGGGCGAGGGCGTCCGCGGCGAGGGCCACGCCGTGCAGGGTCTTGGCGACGGAGTCGTGCATCTCGCGGGCCAGCCGGGCGCGTTCGGCGGCGACCGCCTCGGTGACGGCCAGTCGGGCCTTGACGGTGGTCAGGGCCAGGGTGGCCGCGCCGAAGCGGAGCATGAGGCCCCGCAGCGACGAGCCCATCGCGCCGGTGATGACGCACAGGCCCGGCAGCAGCAACCGTTCGGCGAGGCTCGCGCCGGGATCCCGCCCGAGGGTCGCGTGCACCAGCAGCAGGATCAGCGACTGGAAGGAGGCGAAGCAGGCGGCGCCCCGCCAGCCGTAGACGATGCCGGCGAGGAGGGGGGTGCAGACGCTGACGTAGGCGAGCGTGGTGTCCGGGCCCGCCGAGATCAGCAGCAGGGTGCCGAAGACGGTGTCCGCGACCAGGAGCGCGGGGTGGCGCAGCAGCAGGGGGCCGAAGCGTTCCCAGTCCCGGAAGAGGACGTAGGAGCCCATGAAGGTGACGACCACGGCCGCGCCCACCAGGCGGACGCCCAGGCCCGGGGCCGCGTTCAGCAGGGCGGACGGGGCGGCGACGGCGATCATGGCGAGGCGGAAGCCGAAGACCTGGCGGCACATCGCCTGGAGGGCGTTGACCTGGAGCGGTATGGGCGTGGTGGGGGCCTGCGCGCGGCGGCCCGGCAAACCCCTCAGGCCCCGCAAACCCCTCAGGCCCCGCACACCCCGCACGCCCAGCAGCCGCACGCGCCGCCTCAGTGCTTCGCCGCGCCCTGCCGTGCCCGGCGTCGTCATGGTCGTCATGGCCGTCATCCCGCTCGCCCGCCTGCCTACTCGCCCGTGATCGAGCTGAAGTCCGTACCGGAGCCGAGCAGCATCCCCGCGCCGAGGAGGAGCATCGTCGCCGGGACCATGAACGTCGTGATCATCAGCGTGGCCTTGGGGACCGCTCGGGCCGCCTTGCGGCGGGCGTTCTGCGCGTCCGTGCGGCGCATGTCCTTGGCGATCGCGACGAGCGTGTCGACGATCGGCGCGCCGAGTTCCTCGCCCTGCTGGAGCGCCGTGACGAACATGGCGACCTGCTCGGAGTCGTTGCGGCGGCGCAGTTCCTGGAAGGCCTCGCGGCGGCTCACGCCGAGGTCCATCTGACGGAGCGTGATGCGGATCTCGTCCGCCCAGGGGCCCTCGTACTTGGAGGCGACCCGGTCGAGGGCCTGCCGGAAGCCGAGGCCCGCGCTGACGACCACGGCGAGGACGTCGAGGAAGTCCGGCAGGGTCCGTTCGATGGCGTCCTTGCGGATGCGGATCGCGGACCAGATGCCGACCTCGGACCAGAACAGGCCGAAGGCGAGCATGAGGAGGGCGATGAAGTAGCTGCCCTGGAGCAGGGCGGCCAGCGCGCCGATCGCGCCGATCGCGCCGTAGACGGCGCGCCGGGCGGCGTAGCGGTCTATCGTCAGGCCGCCCGGGTTGCCCGCGAGGTCGATCCTGCGGCGGTAGCGGGTGACCTGTTTGGGGCCCATCAGGCGCAGCACGGCGGGTGCGTACCGCATGCCCATCCGGTCGACGACCGAGCCGACCGCGCTGGTGCGGGTCGAGCCGACCTCCAGGGCCAGTTGGAGGTCGCTGGGCAGTTTCACGTCGGCCCGGTACATGCGGATGCCGGCGAACATGCCCCAGACGCTCAGCCCCACGGCCAGTGCGAGCAGGTACTCCATGGCGTCCCTCTCCTCCCCAGGTCGCTCAGACGTCGATGCGGGACATACGGCGGATGAGGACGAAGCCGACCGCGTACAGGCCGAACGCGATGATCACGCAGGCCTGGCCGACGGGCGAGCCCGTCATACGGTCCAGCGTGCCGCCCTCGACGCTGTTCATGAGGAACAACGCCCCGACCCCCAGTACGGGCACCGCGTAGGAGGTCAGATTCACCTGCGCCAGCTGGGTGCGGACCTCGCGCCGGGTCTCCTTGCGTTCCTCCAGTGTCTCCGTCAGGTTCCGCAGGGCGCCGACGACCTGGCCGCCGGCCCGGTTGGAGAGGACCAATGTGGTGACGAGGACGACGAGTTCACGGGAGGGGAGGCGGTCGGCGAGTTCGCCCAGGGCGTCGTCCATGGAGTGGCCGACCGTCAACTGGTTGGCGACCTTGGCCAGTTCCTCGCCCGCGGGGGCCTCCAGCTCCTCCGCCGCCATGCCGATGGCGGTGCGCAGCGCCAGGCCCGCGTGGGTGGCGTTGGCCAGGATGCGGGCCAGTTCGGGGAGTTGGTTGATGAACCGCTCGATGCGTTTCTGGCGTTGCCAGTTGAGGAACTGCCAGGCCGCCCAGACGCCCAGGAGGCCGGCGATGGGGCCGAAGAACGGGGCGAGGACGGCGTCGCCGATCAGCCACAGGCCGGCCACCGTCGCCAGCATGTGGACGAGGAACTCGCCGGGCGACACGTCCAGGCCCGTCGCCGCGAGCCTCAGCTCCAGGTCGCGGCCCGACTTCGTGCCGCGCAGTCGGCGGTCCAGGCCGCGGAAGCGGCGTCGGCGGCCGGTGCCGGGGAGCCGGCCGGTGTAGGAGAGGCGTTCGATCAGCTCGGCCCGCTGGGCGCGGCCCCTGCCGTAGGCGTGCAGACCGGCGACGGCCAGGGCGCAGGTCAGGACGGTCACGCCGGTGGTGAGGGTGGTCAGGGTGTCGAGGTCCATCGGCGTCACCGGGCTTCCCGTGTCGTCAGTTCGTGTGCCGTGCGCGCCACCCCGAAAGCCTGGGGGATCGGCTGGCTCGCCATGTAGAGGCGGTCCGCCGTGCGGCGCGGGAGGGGGAAGTACTCGAAGTCGCCGTGGATGCGGCCGTCGGCGGCCATCGGCCGGGCGTTGAAGCGGGCGATCGTCGCCAGCCGGTACGGCTCTCCGCCGTGGCTGTCGAGCAGGGCTATCTCGGTGATCCGGCGGGCGCCGTCGGCGAACCGGGTGAGCTGGACGACGACGTCCACCGCGCTGTTGATCTGGTCGTGGAGGGCGACGAAGGGGATCTCGACGTCGGACATCGAGGCGAGGGTCTGCAGGCGCATCAGGGCGTCCTCGGCGCTGTTTGCGTGGACGGTGGCCAGGGAGCCGTCGTGGCCGGTGGACATCGCCTGGAGCATGTCGAGGGACTCGCCGCCGCGCACCTCGCCGACCACGATCCGGTCCGGCCGCATCCGCAGGGAGTTGCGGACCAGGTCGCGGATGGTGATGCGGCCGTTGCCCTCCACGTTCGGCGGGCGGGACTCCAGGCGGATCACGTGGGACTGCTGGAGCTGGAGTTCCGCCGAGTCCTCGATGGTGATGATGCGTTCGCCCTCCGGGATCAGGCCGGAGAGCGCGTTCAGCAGCGTCGTCTTGCCGGTGCCGGTCGCGCCGGAGACGATCACGTTGAACTTCGCCTGCACCAGGCCCGCCAGCAGGTACAGCATCTGTTCGTCCAGCGAGCCGAAGCCGACCAGCTCGTGCAGGGTGAAGGAGCGGGGGAAGCGGCGGATGGTGAGGGTGGGGCCGGTCAACGACAGCGGGGGGATGATCACGTTGACGCGCTCGCCCGAGGGGAGGCGGGCGTCGACCATCGGGTTCGTCTCGTCCACCCGCCGGTTGACGGTCGAGACGATGCGTTCGATCGTCTGCATCAGCTGGTCGTTCGACGCGAAGCGGAGGGGGAGCTGCTCGACCCGGCCGCCGCGCTCGACGAAGATCGAGTCCGGGCCGTTCACCATGATCTCGGTGATCGACGCGTCTTCGAGCAGCGGCTCCAGGATGCCGAGGCCCAGTGCCTCGTCGACGACCCGGCGGATCAGCTGGGCGCGTTCGGTGGTCGACAGCACCGGGCCCTCGCGGCTGATGATGTGCCCCAGCACCCGTTCCAGCCGGGCCCGGCGCTCGGCCGCCGCCAGCGAGCTCATCTCGGCGAGGTCGATCTCCTCCAGCAGCTTGGTCCGGTAGGAGGAGACCAGGTGGCCGTCCTCGCCCCGGCCGCCGTTCTCCTCGGGGGAGGTGATGCGTGCCCGCAGACTCATGACTGCGCCGCCTTTCAGTGGTCCACCGGCATGACGGCCGTCTTGCTGGCCGTGCCGAAGTCGATGCCGGGAATGACGGACGGGATGGTGACGGTGGAGGTGACCCGGACCTCGTCGCCCAGTTCGGCGCTCACGCAGCCCGCCTCGAGCCAGCTGCTGACCGCGTTCGCGCAGTCGGCGCCGAAGTTCTCCCGCAGCGACGCGCTGCGCGCCCCCGTACGGGCCGCCGTGCCCGCCTGCTGCGCCGCGTACGCGATCAGGCCGAGCTGGACGGCGGCCAGCGCGACCAGCAGGAGCAGGGGGAGGAAACCCAGGTACTCCAGGGCCACCTGGCCCCGGTCGCGGTCACGGGTGCGCCCGCGGCGCGCCCGGCGTCCGTCCGCCATCTCAGTCGCCGTCCTCTTCCTCGACGGCTCCGGCATGGCCGTGCACCGGGAACGGGAAGTCGATCAGGCCGGGGAAGAGGACGGGGACGTGGAGGGTGACGTCGGCCGTGACATAGCCGGTGCCGCCGCAGTTCACCTCGGCGTTCCCCTTCCACGCGCTGCCCAGCTTGGACAGGCCCGCCTGTTGGCACGCGGCCTGCCGCTCCCCCGGGGGCGCGGCCGCCGCGGCCCGCACCGCCTCGTCGGCAGCATTCCCCGCGAGCGTGAACGTGTACCCCACAAGGACGAACTGCCACACCACCACCAGGGTCACGATGATCAGCGGTGTCATGCCGAGGAACTCGATGGTGACCTGGCCCCGGTCGCGCCCCCACGGTCTCCTCATGGCGTCACTCCTTCCGCCGCCGGAACCCGACCGCGCTCCGGTCCGCGGCGCGCGCCCGGCCGCCGCCCCGGCGCGCCGGCGCGGTCTCCGGCGCCTTGACGAGCTCCAGCTCCGCCGCGAGCGCCCACAGGGCCTGGCGGACGGCGCCCTTGCCGTCGAGGGCGTGGACGCGGCCGGCGTCGACGGCGGCCTGGAGTTCCCGGAAGTTGGCGGGGACCGTGGTCGCGGCGATGGCCGTGCCGGTGATCTTCTGGATGAGCGGGGGCTGGATCTCGGTGCCGCGGGTGTGCCGGTTGACGACGACGGTCGTCTCCTCGGCCTTGCGGATCTGGAGCCGGTCCCACATGCGGACGGTGCGCTTGGCGCCGCGGACGGCGACCACGTCGGGGGTGGTGACGAGCAGCGCGCGGTCGGCGAGTTCGACGGCGGCCGCGCCCGCGCCGCTCAGCTGGGCGCCGCAGTCGACGACGACGACCTCGTAGCGGGCGCGCAGGGCGGAGAGGATCTGGCGGGCGGCGCGGTCGGTGACCTCCTCGCCGCGTTCGCCCTCGCCGGGGGCGAGCAGCAGGGCCACGCCGGTGTCGTGGCGGAAGACGGCCTCGGCGAGGATGCGGGGCGAGAGGTCGGCGATGGCGGCGAGGTCGACGACCGAACGGCGGAACTGGACGTCCAGGTAGGAGGCGATGTCGCCGGCCTGGAGGTCGAGGTCGACGAGGGCGGTGGAGCGGCCGGACGCCTGGGCGGCCAGGGCGAGTTGGACGGCCGTGAGGGTCGCGCCGACGCCGCCCTTCGCACCGCTGACGGTGACGACTGTGCCGCCGACGCCGGTGAACACGTCCCCGCCGTGGCCGAGATGGCGTCGGACGCCGACCGACCACTGGGCGACGGCCTGGACTCTGCCCGCGAGCTCCTCGTAGCTCAGCGGCAGGGTGACCAGGCCGCGGGCGCCGGAGTCCATGGCGGCGGCGAACAGGCCGGGGCCGACGTCGGTGGTGACGAGGATGACGCCCACCGCGGGAAAGCGCAGGGCGACCTCGCGGACGAGTTCCAACGCCGGTACGGGGCCGATGCGTTCGTGGACGACGACGACCTCGGGGAGTTCGTCGACCGACTCGGCGGCGAGCCGGGCGAGGGTGTCCACGAGCTGGGTGGAGTCGGAGACGGGGGCGACCGGTTCGGCGTCCGGGAGCTGGCTGAGCAGGGTGGTGAGGGAACGGACCGCGTCCGCGTCGCCGACGGCCGGGAGGATCCTCGTGGGCATGGGCGGCGGCCTCTCACTTGTCCGTGGCGAGTTCGTACGTGCGGTCCTGGTCGGGGACCGGGATGTCGCCGCCGGGTGCGACGAGGGCGAGGCGGACGCGCTTGGCGAAGGACTCCGCGTACGTGATGCGCTGGGCGTCGAGAGTGGACAGCGCGAAGGTGATGGGGACCGCGTCGGTGACCGACTGACCGCGGTTGTTCGCGTCCGGTTCGAGGGCGGTCAGCTCGCCGACGTCGAGGACCCGGGCGTTCGTCACGATGATCTTCGACTGGTCGGGGTCGGTGGCGCGGGCGCCCTCGAAGGTGGCGTAGACGTTGACCGACGACCCCGGAGTGATCTTGCCGGCCACGCCGGTGGCCGCGTCGATCATGATGGCGACCTCCTGCTGGCCCGGCTGGAGCGCGGGCTGGTCGACGATCATGTCGCTCTGGAGCAGGGAGCCCTTCTTGAGCGTCGTCACGGCGATCTTGCCGTTGATGGCGGCGAGGTCGGTGACGGCGTTCTCGGACAGCCAGCGCTTCGGCATCTCGATCTTCTTGAACTGGCCCACGCTCAGGGTGGTGTAGGGCGCCACGTCGGAGCGCAGCTCGTACGCGGTGACCTCGGGGCCGACCTTGGACTTCACGTCGTCGATGACGGAGAGGACGCCGGCGAACGCGCCGAGGGCGCACACCACCGACAGGAGCAGGAGAATCACGCCGCGGCGCTGACGGGAGTTCATGAGCCGGTACAACCTCGTTGGGGGTCGGGTCGAGCGGACGGAACGGGGGCCTGGGACGGGGTGCTCGGGGCGGTTCAGCCGCCCGCGGTGAGCGCGCGGGCGGATCGGGCGGTGAGCTCGGAGGCGGCCGGCGGGGTCGCGGAGCAGAAGACGCAGCGGTCGCCGATGACGTCGATGCCGCACCAGTGGCAGACGCTCTGCCGGACCGAGGCGACCAGTTGGTAGAGGACCGACAGGTCGGGCAGGTAGGCGCAGAACTCGATGGCCTTGCCGGTGCCCCACCAGTCGGCGGACTCGGCGGGCAGTGTGGTCTCCCGCAGCCCCTGCACCTTCCAGGCGGGGGCGAGGGCGTCGGTCACCCAGTCGGACTGGAGCTGTCCGCGGGCGACGAGCAGCCAGGTGCCGAACTCCGGGCCGGGCAGCACGGTTTCGGGGGTCGCCCTGATCAACTGCGGCTGTGGGTGGGCGAGCACGCCGAACTGGGCGCCCGGGACCCACGACCGGGCATGCGACTTCAGGCCGACGACGGGAACGCGGTCGAGGCGCGCGACCGAGCCGAGGAGCGCGCCCGCGTGGATGTAGTGGGTGAGCAGCCGGCCCGCGGAGGCGAGGACGCCGGGCCCGAGGTCGCAGGAGGCCAGCTGACGCAACTGGCGGGCGAGGACGGCCACGCCGAGCGGCGGGAGGTCGGGCCGGAACAGTGCGATGCGGTCGCTCTCCAGGAGGGAGCGGATGGTGTGCAGTCGCTGCTCCACGACGGCGGGCACGGCCCGGGAGTACAGGACGATCAGGTGCCCGTACTGGTCGAGAAGCGTCTGGACGGCGGCGAGGGACCGTTCGAGCGGCTGGCGGTCGAGGTCGGCGAGGACGGCTGCGGGCAGGGTGCGTTCGTCCTGTGGCGGCAGCGCGAGGTCTGCTCCGGTCACGGCAATGGCTGTTGGCACGCGCAGCTCCCCCGATTCCCGCGGTCCGGCCCACCGGCGTAACTCCGGCGCACCGAGGTGACTTCATTGCGTGACTACCTCAGCACTGTATCCACGCCCCTGTGGCCGGAGAACAGCTTTCCGTAGCCGGTAAGCAACTGTTCTTCGCGCAACTCACAGCAAAACGGGGCAGGTTACGCACACCGACCCTCCACAAACGGACCCCTTGACAACCGGATTGGTCTGAACCAGCCCTCTCGCCCGCCGCACCCCACACCGGGCGGGGTCGGCGTCCTGCGGCGAGCGCGCGCGGGGCACGCCTCGCCGCAGGACGGCCGCGGGCGGATCAGACGGCCAGGGCCGGGGCGCCGTGCGGGCTCCCCGTGCCGTACACCGCCGCGCTCGCCCTCGGCAGCCGCGCCCACATCCGGGTCCCGCCGCCGGGTTCGTGGGCCTCGCCGAAACCCCAACTGCCGTCGCAGGAACGGCAGACGCAGGCCAGGACCCGCAGGGCCGCGCGGCGGCGGGTGTCGCACTCCGCGGCGAGGTGGGGCTGCGTGTGGCGGGGGTGGCTGTCGTACACGATGACCCGCAGAGTGTCGGCCCGGAAGCGGAGGGAGACATAGAAGTTCGGCGACTCCGTGAACTGGGCCGCCACCGCGGTGAGTTCACCGACCGCCTGGAGCGCCGGGTCCAGCATGTCGTGCAGTCCGTGCGCCTTGAGGAGCTCGCGCGTGGTCGCCCTCGCGAGGGCGGGGCTCGCCAGGGCGGCGGGGAGCGTGAGGCTGTAGGCGAGCGTCTCGGGGACGGGGGCGGTGAAGTCCGCGGGGTAGACGGGGGCGAGGGGACAGCGGGAGTGGGAGTAGGGCATGGGGGGTCCTTGTCGTTCGTCGTCACGGCCGTCGTTCGCCTGCGCAGTCGGTGGCTCGCCTCCCTGGCGCGGGCCCTGTCCCTCCCAAGAAAGGAGCGTGCGGGCAGGCTCGCGCGGTGCACTGCCGACTGCCGGTGCGTAGCGGTTACGTCACTCAATGTAGGGTGGCAACCGGGTCAATTACCACGCAGTCCGCGAAATTGACCCGATCGTGGCCAGTCGGAACCGATTGGCGGCAGACTGCTGACGAACCGCACGGAAAGGAACGGCATGCCCCCGAGGACGACACCCACCGAGCGTCAGAAGCGTCTGGGCAGTGAGCTGCGCAGGATGCGGACGGCGGCGGGGATAACGGTCGACCAGGCCGCCGGACTGCTGGGCCTCGACCGCGCGAAGATCTCCAACATCGAGACGGGCATCCGTACCATCAGCCCGGAACGACTGCGCACCCTCGCGTGCAACTGCGACTGCTCGGACCCGGTGTACGTCGAAGCGCTCGTCAGCATGGCGCGGCCCAACGGCCGTGGATGGTGGGAACGCTATCGGGGCTCCCTGTCCGCCGGACTGCTGGACATCGCCGAGTTCGAGGCGTACGCGACGCGCATGCGGACCGTCCACGTCGCCCACGTTCCGGGGCTGTTGCAGACCAGCGACCATGCCCTCGAACTCTTCCGGGCCGTGCTGCCGCCGCTTCCCGAGCACGAGACCGCACTGCGGCTGGCGTACCGCGTCGAGCGACAGCAGGTGCTGGAGGGGGCGGACCCGCCCGAATACGTCGCCGTCGTGCACGAGGCCGCGGTGCGCATGCAGTTCGGCGGGCGCAAGGTGGCCCGCGCTCAGCTGGAGAGACTGCTGAGCGCGTCCGAGCGTCCAGCCGTGCGTCTGCTGGTCATTCCGTTCGCCGCCGGCACGTTTCCCGGCTCGGGGCAGACCTTCAACTTCCTGGAGGGTCCGGTGCCCCAGTTGGACACCGTCCAGGTCGACAGCACCCACGGGCCGGAATTCCTGGGCGGGGAGGCACAGTTGGCCAAGTACCGTACGCACCTGGACTGGATGGAGGGCATCGCCCTCTCGCCCGAGGCATCACGCGACTTCGTCCGGGACATCGCCAACAGCCTGTGAGGAGACGTCAGATGGACGACATCACGTGGGAGGAGCCCTTCTGCGGCGAGGGAGCCAGCTGTTTCCGCCTCGGCACCGACCCCACCGGCAATGCCTACATCGCCATAGCCGGTGCTGAGGACTCCTACCTCACCGACTCCCGCGAAGCGCTCCGCACGATGATCCTCGACATCAAGGCAGGCAAGGCCGACCACCTGCTCTGAGGCGACGGGACGACTACCCCGCCGGCCGGTAGTACCCCAGCACCCATGCCAGCTGTGCGAACCAACCCTGCAAGCGCTCTCGTGGCTTCGCCGTGACCACGCACTCGTAGACCCTGCCGTCCAGGTGCACCACGGCGACCATGAGGGCCTTGCCGTTGGGGCTCGCCTTGTAGTGCGCGCTGCGGATCTCGACCCAGGGGAAGTCGACGGTGATGTCGTACATCTCGAAGGCGACGCCCGACGCGTCGACGACGACCGAGTTGTGCTTGTCGACCGCCAGGAACTCCGGTCCGGGCTGCGGCGGGCCCGCCTGCGGGGCGTACTGGGGCGGGGGCGGGCCGAAGCCCGGCGGAGGCGGCGGGGTAGGCGGCTGGTCTGTCACAGCCGCAACCTACCCGGCCGCCTCTGTGCGCCCGCTTTCGGTCCCCTGGAAGGCTCCCCTGAAACATTCCGCGCCCCCCGCCGCATTAATGAGGTGAGGACAGCACGGCAACCGACGCAGGGGGAACACTCATGAGGCAGGTCCGCGCGGACGAGTACGCCGAGTTCGCGGCGGCGCGTACCGGGCACCTCTACCGGTCGGCGTGTCTGCTCACCGCCGGGGACACGCATCTCGCCGAGGATCTGGTCCAGGAGACCCTCGGCAGACTGTACGTCCGCTGGGGCCGGGTGTCCCGGGTCGAGAACCCGGCCGGGTACGCGCAGACCGTCCTCACCCGCACCTTCCTCGCCCACCAGCGCCGACGCAGCAGCCGCGAGCGGGCCGTCGACACGTTCCCGGACGTGGCCGACGGCGGCGGCACCGACACGCCGTTGAGAATGACGCTGCTGCAGGCCCTCGGGCGGCTGCCCGCCAAGGACCGGGCCGTGGTGGTCCTGCGGTACTGGGAGGACCGCTCGATCGAGGAGACCGCCGGCGCGATGAACGCCAGCTCGGCGGCCGTGCGGACGCGGTGCACGCGGGCCCTCGGACGGCTGCGGGAACTGCTGGGCGAGGACATCGGCGAGTACGCCCGCCCCTGAGCCTCCCCGCACGACTGCCGGTTCGGCCGGTTCGGCTTCCGCTCCCCCTCGCCTTCGCCCATCACTTCGACCCATCACTTCGACCCCCTTGCGGAAACGGTGATCACCATGCCCGTCGACCAACACAGCGATACCTTCGAGGAGCAGCTCTCCGCCGCCCTGCACGACACCGGCGGCACCTTCGGCAACCCGGGCGCCGCGCTCGCGGCCGCCGGTCAGGCCCGGGGACACCGGCTGCGGCTGCGGCGCAGGGCCGCGGTCGCGGGGAGCGCGGCAGGCCTCGCCCTCGTGGGGGTGAGCGGGGCGCTGCTGGTGCCGTGGGGCGGTGCCGACGGCACCCCGGAGCAGTCCACCGTCGCCGCGACCGGCAGTCGCGCCCCCGCGCAGCCGTCGTTCTCCGCCGACTACGTCGTCCGCACGCTCCAGAAGCTGCTCCCCCAGGGGAAGTTCAGCAAGACGGAGGCGCGCGGCACGGGCGGGGAGCTGCCGCCGCTCGCCTCGGGCGTGTTCGACGACGGCAAGGGCGAAGCGGCCATCTCGGTGGGGCTGGACCGGCTCACCGCGGACGCGGGGGGCATCGATCCGTCCGCCAGGGTGACGCCGTGCCCGGACGGTCCGGATTCGGGCCTCGACAGCTGTAAGACCGAGCTGCTGCCCGACGGGTCCGCGATCACCGTCTACCAGGGCTACGAGTATCCCGACCGCCGTGAGGACACCAAGGCGTGGGGCGCGGACCTGGTCACCCCGGCCGGGCAGCATGTGAGCGTCCTGGAGTGGAACGCGCCGGCGGAGAAGGGCGAGCCGGTCAGCCGTCCCGAACCGCCGCTGACCACCGCCCAGCTGAAGGCGCTCGCCGTGGCCGGCGAGTGGCGCCGGATCATCGCCGCCATCCCCGAGACGAACATGACCCTCACGGACAAGCTGAAGAAGGACACGAAGCCGCACTCGGCCGCCTCGTCGTCCCAGATCGACCCGGGCGTCCAGGTCCAGCGGATGCTCCCCGCTCTGGGCATGACCCTCACGGACAAGCTGAAGAAGGACACGAAGCCGCACCCGGTCGCCGCGTCGTCCCGGACCGACCCGGGCGCCCCGGTCCGGTGGATGCTCTCCGTCCTGGGCATGACCCTCACGGACAGCCTGAAGATCGCCGCCGACCGCGGCCGGTAGGGGTTCGTCCACGTCGTCGTGGACACGATGCGCAAGGACGGCAGGCGCGCGGTGATCAGCGCGTTCGACTCCGGGAGCCGGTCGACGGCCGCGACCCGTCCGGAACCCGCCCTGACCATGGCCCAGTTGCGGAAGATCGCGCTCAACTCGCAGTGGGACGTGCTCGGCGGCTGAGAGCCGGTGTCGCTGACGGGTCGGCGACCGACGGCCCGTCCGTCAGCGGTCGGCCAGCAGCGCGAGGATCTCCTTCGTCGTCCCCGGCTCGCCGATCAGCGGGAAGAGGTACGACACGCTGTGCCGGTGCGCGTCCTCGCTGATGTCGGTCATCGCGTCGGTCGCGAACGTGACGTGGTAGCCGTGCTCGTGAGCGGCGCGGGCGGTGGACTCGACGCCGAGGCTGGTCGCGATGCCGCCCAGGACGATCTGGGTGACGCCCCGGCGACGCAGCCGGATGTCGAGGTCGGTGCCGTGGAAGGCGCCCCAGTTCCGCTTGGCCACCAGGATGTCCTCGTCGTGACCGGTGAGCGGTTCGGCGATCGGGCCCAGGTCGTAGGCGCGGGAGCGGCCGCCGGCCAGTCGGGCCGCCTCGCTGCGGCCGGGCGTCGCGTCGGCGCCGTCGGGCGAGGTCGTCATCCGGACCAGGACGACGGGGGCGCCGGCGGCGCGGAAGGCGTCGGCGAGCTCGGCGGCCCGGGCCACCACGTCCGCCGCCGGGTAGGGCTTGGTGGGGGCGGCGAGCGTGCCGGCCTGAAGGTCGATCAGCACGAGCGCGGTCTTGTCGTCCAGCACGGTCACAGCCACGGCCTGCCACCTCTCCTAGGGGATCAGCAGCCTAAGGGCTGTCCCGCAATCCCTGGCGGGCGCGCGACGACAGCTACGGCACCTCGCCGCGTTGTCGGAACGCCCGAATACATCCAGTATGCGGACGTGCCTCCGCCTTGCGATGCACCGCATCTGACGCCGCGCGCTGATCCACCAGGGATTACGGGACAGCCCTTAGGAGAGGTGATTGCCAAACTCAAGCTTGACTTAATCAAGCTTGAGTTTCTCAAGCAGTTCTGCGGGTGCGGGGGCGCGTCAGAAGAACTCCGACCACGGCTGGTCCCAGATCTGCTTCAGGCACAGCACCAGGAACAACAGCCCCGCCAGCGCCAGCATCGCGTTGCTCAGCGGCCCGTTGCGCCACTCGCGCGGTGTGCGGGAGGAGTTGAGCAGCCACAGCAGGGTGCCCGCCAGGAACGGCAGGAAGGCCGCGCCGAGCACGCCGTACAGGATGATCAGGCGGAACGGCTCGCCCTGGAAGAGCAGCACGATCGGCGGGAACGTCAGCCAGAGCAGGTACGCCCGGAACGGCCAGGAGCGCTCCCGCTCGCCGGAGGCGACCTCCTTCCCGCCCGCGCCGCCCTGGCCGCGGAAGCGGGCCACGAAGTCGGCGAACATCAGACTCACGCCGTGCCAGACGCCGATCAGGGAGGTGAAGGAGGTGGCGAAGAAGCCGATGAGGAAGAACTTGGCCGTCGCCGTGCCGTACTCCGCCGCCAGGATGTCGCTCAGCTGGATGAGCCCCTTGTCGCCGCTCGCGATCGCCACGTTCGCGGAGTGCAGCAGCTCCGCGCCGACGAAGAGCATGGCGACGACGAAGATGCCGGTGGTGATGTACGCGACCCGGTTGTCGAGCCGCATGACCTTCATCCAGCCGGTGTTCGTCCAGCCCTTGGCGTTGACCCAGTAGCCGTACGCGGCGAGCGTGATGGTGCCGCCGACGCCGCCGATCAGGCCGAGGGTGTTGAGGACGGAGTCCTTCTCGTCCGGCAGGACCGGCAGCAGGCCCGCGAAGGCGTCGCCCAGGTTCGGGGTGACGCGGATCGCCAGATACACCGTCACCACGAACATGACGCCCACCAGGACGGTCATGACCTTCTCGAAGACGGCGTACTTGTTGAACCAGACGAACACCAGGCCCACCAGCCCGCAGGCGACGGCCCACGCCTTGAGGTCCATCACGTCCGGGAACAGCGCCTGGAGCGGCAGCGCGCTCGACGACATCGCCGCCGCGCCGTAGACGAAGCCCCAGACGACCACGTAGACGACGAAGAACCACGTCGTCCAGCGGCCGAGGCTCGCCCAGCCGTCGAAGAGGGTGCGGCCGGTGGAGAGGTGCCAGCGGCCGGCCGCCTCGGCGAGGGAGATCTTGACCAGGCAGCCGACGATCGCCGCCCAGAGGAGGGTGTAGCCGAAGTTGCTGCCCGCGATGAGGGTGGCGACCAGGTCGCCGGCGCCGACGCCGGTCGCGGCGACGACGATGCCCGGGCCGATGTACTTCCAACTCGCCTTGCGGGGGGAGGGGTTGTGGGAGGAGTTGTGGGAGGAGTTGTCGATGTCGGATGGAGCCTCGGTGTCCGTGGGGTTTCCCGTGGTGTCCGCCATGAAGGTCAAGAAAGCCCAAAGACGCCGGTCCGGCAAGGGGGCGTGCGCGATCTCCACCCGATGTGATCACACCCCCCTCAAACCACCTGCCGGCTCGCCGCCTCGCGCCGCTCGCAGCCGTCGCCGCCGCAGGTGCCGAGTTCGAACCAGACGGTCTTGCCCGCCCCGTCCTGGTGGCAGCTCCAGCGCCGGGCGAGCGCGTCCACCAGGAACATCCCCCGGCCGCTCTCCGCACCGCCCGCCTGCAGCACCTGCGGGACGCGGCGGCCGGCGTCGGTCACCTCGCAGCGCAGGACGCCGTGCGCGGCGCTCAGCGTGAGGCGGAAGCTGCTCGCGCAGTGCAGCAGGGCGTTGGTGGCGAGTTCGCTGACGAGCAGCTCGGCCGTGTCCACCAACTCCGCACGGTCCGCCAGCCCCCAGCCCTCCAGCTGCCTGCGCACCTGGGCGCGGGCCTCGCGGACGGCGGAGGGCCGGGGCTCGTACTCGACGCTCGAATGGCCTGCCCCTATCGGCGGCTGGGGGTAGGCGGCGTACTGGGGGTGGGGGTCCGGGAGGGGGCCGGTTCCCCCGGAAAGTCGCAGCATGGGTTCAGGATGTCCTCCCCCGGGCCGTCCACGTACGGGGAGGACTACCCGATTCCGTACCCGTCGAGCGGCCCGGACCACGCCTACGCGTACTGCAGTCGTACGGTCGTGCCTACGACGGCGTCGAGCCGGCCGTCGGCGCCCGCGTAGGCGTCCCGGACGTCGACGTAGGCGCACACCTGGCGGGCGAACCACAGGCCCTGGCCGGGCGCCGCCTCGGGCGACGGCGGCGGGACGAAGCCGGCCAGGGGGTCGTCGAGGCGGCGGGCCAGGAGCAGTTCGCAGACGCAGCCGGGCGCCTCGCCCCACAGCAGGGCCCCGGTGACCGGTCCGAGGGAGGCCGCCTCCGCGACGGCCGTGGCGAACAACTCCGCGTCCGCCGCGCCCAGTCCACGGCCGGCCGCCCAGGAGCGGACGGCGTCCGGGGCGGGGTCGGCGAGGCGGTGGGCGTCGGCGGGGGTCGGGGGCAGCGGCACGGCGTCCAGCTCCGCGGCCACCCGCAGGGGGTCCGCGTAGACGCCGCTGTCGGGGTGGGCGCGACGGGCCGCCTCGATGAGGACGGAGCCCGCGGTACGGGTGTCGTACACGCACATCGCGGTGGTCGCCGTCGGCGCGAAGAGGAGGTTGGCGAGGGCCTCGTAGCGGATCCACTCGGCGCTCTCGCGCGGGGAGCGGCCGGCCCGGCCGTTCCACACCGGCTCCATCAGGAGGTGGAGCCGGCCGCCGGGACCGGCGTGCGCGGCGAGGTGGCCGGCCGCCCGTGCGATGGCGTTGGCGGCCGAGCCGGTGTACCAGTCGGTGTGCGGGACGAGGCCGACGTGCGCGGCGTCCGCGCCGAGGGCGTCGCGCAGGAGGTCCAGTTTGTCGGGGGCGACGATGGCGACGGGCGGCGGCTCCTCGGCGGCGGCCAGGCCCTCGGCGAGGAAGGGGAGGACGGCGGCGACGAACCCCTCGTCCGTGGCGGAGACGGACATGCGGTGGTCGAAAGTCCCCGGGGTGGCGGCGGGCTGAGCGGTCATGGGTCCCCATCGGTCGAGCGGTCGGGTGGAGGCGACTCGCCTGGGTGTCAGCGTTGGGCGGTCACCCAGGAGGCGATCTGGCTGCGGTTGCTGAAGCCGAGCTTGCTGAGGATGCGTTCGACGTGCCCTTCGGCGGTGCGGCGGGCGATCACCAGCCGGTCGGCGATCTGCTGGTTGGCGAGCCCCTCGGCGACGAGTTCGGCGACCTGGGCCTCCCGGCGGGTGAGCCGGACGCCGGGGGCGGCGGGCGGGTCCTCGGCGGGGGCCGGCACGGGCGCCGTCTCCTCCAGTTCGAGGGCGACCACGTCCCCGAGCGTGAGGGCGGCCCCGCGTTCGTACGCCCGGCGGAACGCGGCGCGTCCGATCGCCGCCCGCACGCGCTCCTCGCTGCCGCGCCGGGTGGAGTTGAGGCAGGCCGAGCCCCAGCGGTCGCGGTCGACGTCCGCCCAGGCGCGGTCGGCGCCGCCGAGGAGGACCGCCGCGTGTTCGTGGGCGCCGCGGGCCGTGGCGATCCGGGCCAGCAGGTCGAGCGTGAGGCCCATGCCCAGCACGTCGTGGACCGCGTGCTTGAGGCGTATCGCCTCCCTGCCGTGCCGCTGGGCCCGCTCCCAGTCGCCGCGCACGCTGTGGGCCAGGGCGAGGATGCGCTCCACGTACGACAGCACCCACCGCTCCCCGTGCTCCGCGCACAGCCGCCGGGTCGCCTCGCAGACCTCGATGGCCTCGTCGGCGCGGCCCAGGTAGGCGAGGGCGCAGGCCAGTTCGACCCGGTCGAGGCCGACGAGGCTGAGGTGCTGGCCGGGGACCCGGCCGCGGGCGGCGCCGACGCGGAAGTGGTCGAGCGCGCCGGTGAGGTCGTCGCTGAAGAGCCGGATGACGCCCACGACGTAGTCGGCGTGGGCCGCTTCCGCCTGGTCGCCGAGGGTCTCGGCCAGCTCGCGGGCCTGCTGCGCGCGGCGGCGGCCCCGGGTGAGGTCCTCCGGGCAGCCGGCGAGGAGGCCCGCCACCCACAGGGCGCGGGCGCGTTCGGGGGTGGGGTCGGGGTTGGCCTCCAGGGCGCGGTCCAGCCAGTAGCGGCCCTCCCGGGGGGCTCCGCAGGCGTGCCAGTGGAACCAGAGGGTGCCGGCGAGCCGCAGGCCCGCGTGGGACTCGCCGGGGGTGGTGAGGCTGAAGTCGAGGGCGCTGCGCAGGTTGTCCTGGTCGGCGCGCAGGTGGGCGACGATGTCCGGCTGCGCGGGGCCGAACCAGTCGCGCTCGGCGGCGGCGGCCTGTCGCTGCATCCGGTCCCGGTGCCGGACCAGGGCCCGGTGCTCCTCGCCTGGGCGTTCCCGCAGGCGCTCCAGGCCGTACTGCCGGAGGGTGTCGAGGAGGCGGTAGCGTGCGCCGCCCGTCGGGCCGGTCTCCCGGCACAGGACGGACTTGTCGAGCAGACCGGCGACGGCGTCCAGGACGTCACCGCCTTCCAGGTGTCCCTCCCCCGCGCACACCGCCTCGGCCGTCTCCAGGTCGAAGGTGCCGGGGAGGACGGACAGCCGGGACCAGGTCAGTTGTTCAGTTGCGTCGCAGAGTTCGTAGCTCCAGTCGATGGCCGCGCGCAGGGTCTGGTGGCGGGGCGGGACCGTGGGGCTGCCGGTGGTGAGGAGGCGGTAGCGGTCGTCCAGGCGGGTCAGGAGCTGGGGGAGGTCCAGGACGCGCATGCGGACCGCGGCGAGTTCGATGGCGAGGGGGAGGCCGTCCAGGCGTCGGCAGAGGCGGGCCACCGAGGCGCGGTTGGCCGCGGTGAGGCGGAAGCCGGGGGCGACCGCGGCGGCCCGGTCGGCGAAGAGGGCGAGGGCGGGGTAGCCGTCGGCGACGGTGAGGTCGCCGTCCGGGTCCGGGACCGGCAGCGGTCGTACGTCCATCAGGTGTTCCTCGGTCAGGCCGAGACGGTGGCGGCTGGTGGCGAGGACGCGGACGCCGGTCGTGCCCCGCAGCAGGGCGCCGGCCAGTTTCGCGCAGGAGGCCAGCAGGTGTTCGCAGTTGTCCATGACCAGGAGCACCCGGCGGTCCGTGAGCTGCTCCACCAGGGCGTCCAGCGCGGGGCGTTCCGAGTGGTCGTGCAGGTCGAGCGCGTCGGCCACGGCGAGCGGGACCAGGGTCGGGTCGTGCAGGCCGGAGAGGTGCACGAAGCGGACGCCGTCGGGGAAGGCCCGTTCCACGCGGGTCGCGATCCGGCCGGCCAGCCGGGTCTTGCCGACGCCGCCGGGGCCGGTCAGGGTGACCAGTCGGGCCCTGGCCAACAGCTCGCGGCCCGCCGCCAGTTCGCTCCGCCGGTCGACGAAGCTGGTCGTCTCCACCGGCAGGTGACCGTCCCTGCGCGGCGCTGATCCGCCCATGAACAGTCCTTGGTCGTCGTCGCGAATCCCCAGCTTTCCCCGAGGCGTACATATATGCACACTCGCCTCACCCGCGTGGGTGCACTTCGCGTGGGATCGCTTCGGGAGTCGTCGCCACGACTACACTGCGCGGCCGGTCGGGCGCCGATTCCACATGATTCCAGCCACCCAGACGCTTTGTCGTCTCTTGACCTGCTCATGCCATACATCGACGATGAGCGGCACCCGCACCGCCGCACAGCAAGCGCACAGCCCCCCACAACCCGACTCCCCACCAGGAGCGTTCATGCGACTTCGCATTCGCGGCTCAGGCTCAGGCAGTCCCGGCGCGACCGGGGCCCGAAGCGGCAGGCGGACCGCCGTGCTCGCCGCCCTGCTGGCCCTCGCCCTCGCGGCGCCGGTCTCGGCGACGGTCACCGACGCGGCCGCGGGCAGCGCCCCGAAAGCCGCGCCCTCCGCCGACGACATCCGCCAGTACGAGATCCACCTCGCCCACAGCACCCCGCAACTGCGCACCGCGATCGCCGCGTCCGGCGTGAGCGTCGACGAGGCCGACGAGGAGAGCGTCGTGGTCTCCGGCCGCGCGGAGCAGATCAAGAAGCTGCGCTCTCAGGGGTACGAGGTCTCACCTCTGGGCTCGGCGCCGAACCGGGTCGCCGAGGGCGAGGTACGGCTCTTCGACTTCCCCTCCGCCGACTCGCGCTACCACAACTACGCCGAGATGACGACGGAGATCGACCAGCGCATCGCCGCCTACCCCGGCATCATGAGCAAGCGGGTCATCGGCAAGTCGTACCAGGGCCGGGACATCGTGGCCATCAAGATCAGCGACAACGTGGCCACCGACGAGGCCGAGCCGGAGGTGCTGTTCACCCACCACCAGCACGCCCGCGAGCACCTCACCGTGGAGATGGCCCTGTACCTGATCCGCGAGCTGGGCGCCGGCTACGGCTCCGACTCGCGCGTCACCAACATGGTCGACGGCCGCGAGATCTGGATCGTCCCCGACCTCAACCCGGACGGCGGCGAGTACGACGTCGCCACCGGCTCCTACCGCTCCTGGCGCAAGAACCGGCAGCCCAACTCCGGTTCCTCGTACGTCGGCACGGACCTCAACCGGAACTGGAACTACAAGTTCGGCTGCTGCGGCGGCTCCTCGGGGTCCACGTCCTCCGAGACCTACCGGGGCACGTCCGCCGAGTCCGCCCCCGAGGTGAAGGTCGTCGCCGACTTCGTGCGCAGCCGGATCGTCGGCGGGAAGCAGCAGATCACCGCCGGGATCGACTTCCACACCTACAGCCAGCTGGTGCTGTGGCCGTTCGGATACACCACAGCCGACACGGCGACCGGGATGACCGTGGACGACAACGCCGCGTTCAAGGCCGTCGGACAGAAGATGGCCGCGAGCAACGGGTACACCGCCGAGCAGGCCAGCGACCTGTACATCACGGACGGGTCGATCGACGACTACCTCTGGGGTACGCAGAAGATCTTCTCGTACACCTTCGAGATGTACCCGTCGTCCAGCGCGGGAGGTGGGTTCTACCCGCCCGACGAGGTCATCGAGCGGGAGACCTCCCGTAACCGGGACGCTGTGTTGCAGCTTCTCGAGAACGCGGACTGCATGTACAGGTCGATCGGCAAGGCGACCCAGTACTGCAGTTAGTCGGCGTCCTTGACCTCGACCGCTTCGTCCTCGACCGCTTCGTCCTCGGCGTCGCCTTCTTCGAAGTAGGCGTCGAGGACGTCGTCCAACTGCTTTTCCCACTCGCTGAAGCGGGCCCTGGCCGTCGCCTCGATCTCGATCGGGTACCAGCGGCGGTCAGGGGTGTGCACGGTGATGGTGAACCGCTTGCCGAAGCGCGGCGACTCCGTCTCGATCGCGCCGATCTCGTCCCAGCGGAACTCGCACTCCTCCTCGTCGAGGCGGAGCCGGACGCCCTTGGCGTCGGCGGCGATCCGCGCCCGGCGGTCGGACGCCTCGAAGACGGGACCCTCGACGGACTCCTCCGAGTCGTCGGACGCGTCGGAGTCGTCGGACGCGTCCGGCTCCGACTCCTCGGCCTCGGGCTCGACGGCGTCGGCGTCCGCCTCGACTCCCTCGTCCCCGTCGTCCTCGGCCGGCTTCACGTCCTCCGGCTCCGCGGTCACGGGCGACGTGAGCCCGGGGATGAATGCCGGGTCGAATCCGGCGCCCTCCAGGGGCTGGCTGCTCGAACCTATGCGCTGCTCCACAGCGGGCAGTATGGTCGAAGATCCTGTGCCGGACACAGCCAGCCCCTACTTCGTTACCGGAGACCTACACGAAGAGGCTCAATCCGGCCGCCATCACGAACCCGACGACCGACAGCACCGTCTCCAGCACGGTCCACGTCTTGAGAGTGTCGCGCTCGCTGATCCCGAAGTACTTGGCCACCATCCAGAAGCCGCCGTCGTTGACGTGCGAGGCGAAGATGGAGCCCGCCGAGATGGCCATGATGACCAGGGCGACGAAGGCCTGTGAGTGGTCGCCCCCGGCGAGGAGGGGGGCGACGATGCCCGCCGTCGTCACGATCGCGACCGTCGCCGAGCCCTGGGCGACCCGCAGGACCACCGAGATCAGGTAGGAGAGCACGATCACCGGGAGGCCGACGTCGTTGAAGGTGTCCGAAAGCGCCTGTGCCACCCCGCTCGCCTTCAGGACCGCGCCGAAGATCCCGCCCGCGCCGACCACCAGCAGGATGTTGCCGACCGGCTTCAACGAGGCCGTGGACACCGTCTCCAGGGACTTGCGGGACCAGCCGCGCCGGATGCCCAACAGGTAGTACGCCAGGAACAGGGCGATCGTGAGGGCCACGAAGGGGTGGCCGAAGAACTCGATGACCGAGCGGCCCGTGGAGGGGTCCAGGGCGATCGAGGAGAACGTCGCGGCGAGGATCAGCACCAGCGGGGTGCCGATGATGCCGAGGACCGTGCCCAGCGGCACCGGGTCCTCCCGCGGCTCCACACCCTGCTCGCGCTGCTCGTCGACCACCGCGAGCCTGGCCTCGGCGGCGGCCTCCACCATGTCCTGCGGCACGGCGACGAAGAGGCGCTTGCCGACCCAGGCGGAGAACGCCCACGCGGCGAGCACCGCCGGGATGCCGCAGACGACGCCCATCAGGATGACCCAGCCGAGGTCCACGTGGAGCAGGCCGGCCGCGGCCACCGGGCCCGGGTGCGGGGGCAGGAACGCGTGGGTCATCGACAGGCCGGCGAGCAGCGGGAGGCAGTAGAGCAGGATCGACTTGCCGGAGCGCTTCGCCGCCGCGTACACGATCGGCGCGAGGACGAAGATGCCGACGTCGAAGAAGACCGGGATGCCGAAGATCAGGCCGGTGAGGCCCATGGCGAGGGGTTCGCGCTTCTCCCCGAAGAGACCGAGCAGCCGGGACGCCAACACCTCGGCCCCGCCGCTGACTTCGAGGATCGCCCCGAGCATGGTGCCGAGGCCGATGATGATCGCGACATGGCCCAGGATGCCGCCCATCCCGGACTCGATCGTGGACACGGCGTCCGAGCGCTGGACCGTGCCGAAGAGTTCGGTGACCGAGAGTCCCGCGAGCAGGCCGACGGTTATGGAGACGGCCAGGAGCGCCACGAAGGGCTGAAGCCGGACCTTGATGATCAGGAAGAGGAGGAGCGCGATGCCGATGGCGGCGACCGTCAGGAGGCCCGCGGTGCCGTCGATGAGAAGAAGCAGGCCTCCGGTGTGAGGTGGGGTCTCGGCTGGGGCGGAGGCGGCGAGCGGAAGGGACATGGGGGTCCTCTGCGTGGGCGCATACAGCTTTCGGGCAGGGGGGAGCGCGGCACGGCACCCCGTGGGGTGCCGTGCCGTTCACGTCGTGCGGGAATCCGGGGGGCGGGTGTCAGCCGAGGACGGCGAGTGCGTCGATCTCGATGAGGAGCCCGGCGGGGAGGCCGACGTAGACCGTCGTGCGGGCGGCCGGAGGCGCGGTGAGGCCCTGCTCCTCGAAGTAGGCGTTGTAGATGCCGTTCATCTCGGCGAAGTGGTCGACGTCGGTCAGATAGACGCGGATCATCATCACGTCGTCCCAGCTCGCGCCGCCCTCCTCGAGGATCGCCTTGACGTTGGCGAGGGTCTGGAGGGTCTGCTCGCGCAGGCTGGGACCGGCGGGCGTGGGGGGCTTGCCCTCCTCGGCGGGCAGGAAGCCGACCTGGCCCGCGACCTGGAGGATGTTGCCCTTGCGCACGCCGTGCGAGAACTTCGCGGGCGGGGTGGTGTGGGTCTTGGGGGTGAGGGCGATCTTCTCGGTCACTGGCTGTCCTTCACTGGCTGTCCATCACTGGCTGTCCATCACTGGCTGTCCTTGACGGGCGTTCTTCCGGAGTACTCCCCGCTGATGGCGTCCGCCGCGCGGCGGACCAGCGGAAGCAGGGTGAGGAGTTCGTCGGCGGTGACGACGACGTTCGGCGCGGAGACCGACATCGCGGCGACCACCCGGCCGTCCGAGCCCCTGATCGGCGCGGCGACACAGTTGATGGACTCCTCGTGGCCGCCGAGGTCGGTGGCCCAGCCCTGCTCGCGCACCTTCTCCAACTCCCGCACGAAAGCCGGGGCGTTGGGGGTCGAACGGGCCGTGTAGAGGGGGTATTCGAGCTTCTCGGCGACCGCGCGCCGCTCAGGCTCGGGCAGGTCGGCGAGGAGCAGTTTGGCGACGGCGGCGACCGTGATGGCGACGGGTTTGCCGATCCGCGAGTACATGCGCACCGGGTAGCGGCTCTCCACCTTGTCGATGTAGAGGACCTCGCCCTCCTCGTACACGGCGAGGTGGACGGTGTGCCCGCAGGTCTCGTTCAGGCGGACGAGGTGGGGGTGGGCGATCTCGCGGATGTCGAGGTTCTCCATCGCCTCCTGGGCGAGGGCGAAGAGGCGCGCGCCGAGGCGGTAGCGCTGGTCGGACTGGCGGTAGACGAGGCCGTGTTCGTGCAGGGTGCGCAGCAGCCGCAGGGCCGTCGATTTGTGCACGCCGAGGCGGTCGGCGACCTGTCCCAGGTCGGCGGGGCCTTCGGCGAGCAGCGGCAGGATGCTCAGGGCGCGGTCGACGGTCTGGCTCATGGGGTGTGTACCTCCTCCGGGGCCGCGGCCTGTGTCCAGCCGGGGCCGAGTCGAAGTGTCTCCCACGACGGGTCGTCGAGGTCGGCCAGCCGGTCCGCGTGCTCGCGCGTCGGGGGCACGGCGAGGTCGCCGGGGGCGGTGAGGGCGGCGGCGGCCATGAGATGCCCGTGCCGCAACCGCGCCCGCGCCGGCAGCCCGCGCAGCGTCGCGGAGAGAAACCCGGCGGCGAAGGCGTCCCCGGCCCCCACCGCCGCGCTGACCTGAACGGCCGGGGCGGGCACGAAGGTGACCGTCGACCGCCCGGCCCCCGTGGGCAGAGCGGGCACGAGGCGGAGCCGGTCGGCCCGACCGGGCCCGAACGCGCCGCGCCCGCCGCGACCGCCACGGCCGGGCGCGGGCGGAGCCCCGCCGACTCGAGCGCCGCCACCGCCGTCGCCGCCGCCGTCGTCCTCGAACGTCGTCGCGCCCCGCGCCCCCTGTTTGACCACCAGTACGCGCGGTTCCGGCAGGGTCTCTCTGATCGCCGCCGGGCCGCCCGTGATGCCCCAGGTCTCCTCCGCCTCGTCCTCCCCGACGAAGACGAGGTCGGCGGCGCGGGCGAGTTCCAGGAGCACGCGGGCGCCGTCGGCGGTGCGCCAGAGGCCGGCGCGGTGGTTGACGTCGAAGGAGATCAGCGGGCGTCCGGGGCGGTGGGCCGTCAGTTCCCGGAGCAGGCCCAGGCAGTCGTCGGAGAGGGCCGCGGTGATGCCGGTCAGGTGCAGCACGCGGCCTGCGCGCACGGCGTCGAGGTCGACGGTGTCGACGGACATCGCGGAGGCGGCGGACCCGGCGCGGTAGTAGGCGACCTCGTGCGCGTCGGTGGCCCGGTCGCCGGCGGTGCGGAAGTAGACGCCGGTCGGGCGGGCGGGATCGCGCCGTACGGAGGCGATGTCGACGCCGTAGGAGCCGATGGCCTCGACGAGGTGGTCGCCGAAGCCGTCCGCGCCGACCCGGCTGACCCAGCGCACCGGGTGTCCGGCGGCCGCCAGCGCGCAGGCCACGTTGGACTCCGCGCCGCCGATGGCCCGGTCGAAGGACGGCACGTCGGCGAGGCGGCCCGGCCGGGTGGGCAGGAAGGTGACCATGGACTCGCCGAGCGCGACCACGTCTACGACGTCCACCGCGTCCACGACGTCCACGACGTCAGAAGCGTCGGGGGCCCTGCGGGGTCCGGTGGCGGTCACGATCGTCGTGGCTCCTGTGTCGGTGCGGGCGAGCGAAGCGAGATGGGGGTCCCCCCGGCCGAAGGCTGGGGGAGGCTTTCGTTGACCCGGTGTTGGCGGAGATGTTAGACAGCAGTAAGCGACATACGCAATGGACGTTGCAGATATCGCAACGCTCCTGATCAGGGAGGTTCCATGAGCACCGAGGGACTCGAGGCGCTGGCCCGACTGGCCGAGGAACGGGTCGACCACCGCTTCAAGGGCCTCCCGCCGGACGCCGACGGCCTCACCGTCGGCGAGCTGGCCGCCCAGCGCCGCAACCTCTTCACCGGCGGCTTCGCGACCCCGGTGCTGGCCCTCTCCGCCGAGCGCCTGGAGCACAACCTCGACCTTCTGGAGACCTACGCGACGCGGCACGGGCTCGCCTTCGCCCCGCACGGCAAGACCTCCATGGCCCCGCAGCTCTTCCGGCGCCAGACCGACCGCGGCGCCTGGGGCATCACCCTCGCCGTCCCGCACCAGGTGCGGGTGGCCCGGGCGTACGGCGTCCAGCGGGTCTTCCTCGCCAACGAGCTGGTGGACCCGGCCGCCCTGCGCTGGATCTCCGCGCAGCTCGACGCCGACGCCGGCTTCCGCTTCGTCTGTTACGTCGACTCGGTGCGCGGGGTCGAGCTGATGGACACCGCCCTGCGCGGCGCGGGCCGCCCGCTGGACGTCGTCGTCGAACTGGCGGCGGGCGAGGGCGCCCGCACCGGCGTGCGCACGGAGGCGGAATGCGCGACGGTCGCGGACGCGGTGGCGGCCACGACGACGCTGCGGCTGGCCGGGGTCGCGGGCTACGAGGGCGAGGTCCCGCAGGCCGACCCGGAGCGGGTGCACGCGTGGCTGCGCCGCCTGGTCGCCCTCGCCGTCGACTTCGACAAGGCGGGACGGTTCGCGGGCCTCGAGGAGATCGTGGTCAGCGCGGGCGGCAGCGCCTGGTTCGACGCGGTCGCCGACGTCTTCGCCGAGATCCCCGAACTCTCCCTGCCCGTCCTGAAGTTGCTGCGCTCGGGTGCGTACGTCTCGCACGACGACGGCCACTACCGCAAGCTCACACCGTTCAACCGGGTGCCCGAGGAGGGCGCGCTGGAGCCCGCGTTCCGGCTGTGGGCCCAGGTCGTCTCCCGCCCCTCCCCCGAGCAGGCGTTCCTCAACGCGGGCAAGCGGGACGCCGCCTACGACCTCGACCTGCCCTTCGCCCAGGCGATCCGCCGCGACGGCACGGAACGCCCCGCGACCGGCGTCTCGGTGACCGGGCTGTCCGACCAGCACGCCTGGCTGCGCACCACCGCCGAGGCGGACGTCGAGGTCGGCGACTGGGTCGGCCTGGGCCTGTCCCACCCGTGCACGTCCTTCGACAAGTGGCCGCTGATCCCGCTGGCCGAGGCGGACGGCACGGTCGTCGACTACCTCCGCACGTTCTTCTAGTCGCACTTCTCACCGCTGGAGGCCGGTCATGGAAGAACTCGTCGTCCGGGACGCGGACGTCGTCGACGGCTCGGGCGCGCCCTCGTACCGCGCCGATGTGGTCGTGGACGGCGGCCGGATCACGGCAATCGTGCAGGAGGCGGCCGCGGCAGGGTGTCAACGCCCCAAGGCACGCCGGGAGTTGGACGCGGAGGGGCTCGTCCTCTCCCCCGGCTTCATCGACATGCACGCGCACAGCGACCTCGCGCTCCTGCGCGACCCCGACCACAGCGCGAAGGCCGCGCAGGGCGTGACCCTGGAGGTCCTGGGCCAGGACGGCCTGTCGTACGCCCCGGTCGACGACCGGACGCTGGCAGAGGTCCGCTCGGCCATAGCCGGCTGGAACGGCTCCGGCGACGACGTCGACTTCGACTGGCGGTCGGTGGGCGAGTACCTGGACCGGCTGGACCGCGGGATCGCCGTCAACGCCGCCTACCTGATCCCGCAGGGCACGGTCCGCGCCCTCGCCGTCGGCTGGGAGGACCGCCCGGCCACGCCCCGGGAACTGGACCGGATGCGGCAACTGGTCGCGGAGGGGCTGGAGCAGGGCGCGGTCGGACTGTCGTCCGGACTGACGTACACGCCCGGCATGTACGCGCAGGACGCCGAACTCACCGAACTGTGCCGGGTGGTGGCGTCCTACGGCGGCTACTACTGCCCCCACCACCGCAGTTACGGCGCCGGTGCGCTGGAGGCGTACGCGGAGATGGTCGAGCTGACCCGCAAGGCGGGCTGCCCGCTCCATCTCGCCCACGCCACCATGAACTTCGGCGAGAACAAGGGCCGGGCGCCCGAGCTGCTGGCCCTGCTGGACGAGGCGTTGGACGCGGGCGCCGACATCAGCCTCGACACCTACCCCTACACCCCCGGCAGCACGACTCTCGCGGCCCTGCTGCCGAGTTGGGCGAGCGAGGGCGGCCCGGCGGAGGTCCTGAAGCGGCTCGCCGACGAGGACACCGCCGAGCGCGTCCGCCACCACATGGAGGTCGTCGGCGCGGACGGCTGTCACGGGGTGCCGGTGGACTGGGAGACGATCGAGATCTCGGGCGTGGGCGACCCGGCGCTCGGGGAGTACGTCGGCCGTACCGTCCGGGAGTCGGCGGCCGCGCGCGGCGAGACGCCCTGGACGACGGCCCGTCGGCTGCTCCTCGACGACCGGCTCGCCCCCTCGGTCCTCCAGCACGTGGGCCACGAGGAGAACGTCCGGACGATCATGCGGCACCGCGTCCACACGGGCGGCTCGGACGGCATCCTCCAGGGCGCGAAGCCGCACCCACGGGCGTACGGCACATTCCCGCGGTATCTCGGCCGGTACGTACGGGAGTTGGGCGTCCTGTCCCTGGAGGACTGCGTCGCCCGTCTCACCTCGCGCCCGGCGGCCCGGCTGCGGCTGCCCGACCGGGGCCTGGTCCGCGAGGGCTACCGCGCCGACCTGGTCCTCTTCGACCCGGCGACGGTCGCGGCGGGCTCCACCTTCGAGCAGCCGCGCACCCTGCCGACGGGCATCCCGCACGTCCTCGTCGACGGCCGGTTCGTCATCGAGAACGGCCGCCGCACGGACGCGCTGGCGGGGCGGGCGGTCCGTCGCAGTCCCGTGTGACGGAACGCCCCGCCCGTGAAGAGCAGCCCCGCGTTACGGCTTGGGCAGGGTGCAGGCGCTCGCGTTCAGGTCGAGCTGGTTGCCGGTCGTGAAGCAGGCCGGGATCTGGTAGATCTCCTGGGCGTAGTTGATGCCCTCGCGGACGGTGATGTTGCCGCTCGCGTCGACCTCGCACGGGTTGTTCAGCGTGCAGGTCTCACCGTCCTCGTTGCCGGTGTTGTTGACGGCGACGACCTTGCCGGTGGCCTGGTCGATCACCGGCGAGCCGGAGGTGCCGCCGATGGTCTGGCAGGCGGAGGTGTAACGGACCGAGTCCTTCCAGGTCCAGTCGCCCTCCTTCAGGCGGTACGCGAACCCGTCGATGCTGCAGTTGTAGAGCGTCTTCCAGTAGCCGGAGGCCACGGTGATGGCGGTGCCGGCGGTCGGGTGGGTGTCCTGCACGGTCAGCGCGGAGATTCCGTAGGAGCTCTGGATCGCCGCGTAGGTGCTGGTGAGCTGGTAGATCGAGACGTCCGTGTCGGTCATCGTCCCGTAGGCGAGCTTGCTGGCCCTGAGGGTCGCGACGCGGGTGCCGGAGGCGTTGAGCAGGCCGAAGGTGCGGCTGGACGCCTGGTTGACGAGCACCTCGCCCGGCTCCGGGAAGCCGGTCGTCAGGCAGTGGCCGTTGGAGAGCACCAGCGCCGGGTCGGTGGCCAGCGAGTTCGGGAAGCGGATGACCGAGCCGGAACAGTTGCTGAGCGCCACGGTCCCGGCGAGGGTGACGGCCTGGAGCGTCGGCGCGGCGGCCTTGGTGTCCGCCTCGGCCGAGATCGCGGAGGTCTGGACCGCGGGCGAGGTGGTCATCGGCGCGGCGACCGCGGGTGCCGCGCCCGCCCCGGCGATGGCCAGGGCGAAGAACGCGGCGACGAGAGGCTTTCTCATGTGGGGGGTCCCCTCTTACGACAAGGCGACCGGAGATCTTCCGGTCGCCACTGACTTGTCATGCACGGTTTTGTCATGCGCATTGTTAGTGCCGTAGGGGGTGAGATCAAGAGTCGGTTTTCGGCCGCCGGGACTACGCTGGAGAAGGGCGCAGTTCAGAGATCGGCTCCCGAACATGGACCTGAACACGATCACCGAAGTCGTCCGGCACCCGTCGTCCGACAGACCGGGCCGGGACTGGCGCGAGGGCGACGCCTGGCTCGCCGGCGGAACGTGGCTCTTCTCCACCGAGCAGCCTCAGCTGCGCCGACTGGTCGATCTGACCGCGCTGGGCTGGGAACCCCTGGTCGCCACCGACGCGGGCCTGGAGATCGGCGCCACCTGCACCGTCCGCGACCTGTACGCCTACGCGCCCCCGCGCGACTGGATCGCGGGCCCCCTCATCACGGCGAGCTGCGAGGCCTTCCTGTCCTCCTTCAAGGTCTGGAACTCGGCCACCGTCGGCGGCAACATCTGCATGTCCCTGCCCGCCGGCCCGATGATCACACTGACGGTCGCGCTGGAGGCCCGCTACGAACTCTGGGCTCCCGACGGGTCGACGCGCATCGTGGACGCCGTCGACTTCGTCACCGGGGACCACCGCAACGCGCTCGCTCCCGGGGAGATCCTGCGCCGCGTCGGCATCCCGGCCCACGCACTGCGCAAGCGCAGCGCACACCGCCGCTTCGCGCTGACCCGGCTCGGCCGTTCGACGGTGTTCCTCATCGGCACCCGGACACCGGGCAGCAACGACCTGCTGCTCACGGTCACGGCCGGCACCACCCGCCCGGTGCGCTTCGCCTTCGACAGCGCGCCCGACGCCCGCACCCTGCGCCGGCGCGTCGACGCCGTCCCGCCCGGCCTCTGGTTCGCCGATCCCAACGGGACCCCCGACCACCGTCGCCACCTGACAAGGCACTTCGCCGAAGAGATTCGTCGCGAACTCAAGGTTGGGGACCTGACATGAGTTTCCTGGTGAACGGCAGGAGCTTCTCAGAAGAACCGGCGCCCGGGCAGTGTCTGCGCACCTTCCTGCGCTCGCTCGGCCACTACGGCGTCAAGAAGGGCTGCGACGCGGGCGACTGCGGCGCCTGCACGGTGTGGCTGGACGGCGACCCCGTGCACAGCTGCATCACCCCCGCCTTCCGCGCGGACGACCACGAGGTCACGACGATCGAGGGCCTCGGAGCACCCGGCGACCTGCATCCGGTGCAACGCGGGTTCCGCGACGCCCCGGGGTTCCAGTGCGGTTTCTGCACCGCCGGGATGATCATGACGTCGGCGACGTTCACCGCCGCGCAGCGGGCGGACCTGCCCCGGTCGCTGAAAGGCAACCTCTGCCGCTGCACCGGCTATCGGGCGATCGAGGACGCCGTGCGGGGCGTCGTGGGCGTCGAGGGCGCCGCGCCGGGAAAGGCCGTCGGGACAAGCGTCGGCGCGCCCGCGGCCGACGATGTGGTGACCGGCCGCGCCGAGTTCACGATGGACACCCGCCTCGACGGCATGCTGCACCTCAAGGTGCTGCACTCGCCGCACGCGCACGCCCGGATCGTGTCCGTGGACAAGAGCGCCGCCCTGGCGGTCCCCGGCGTGCGGCGCGTCTACACCTGGCAGGACGTGCCGCGCAAACGCTTCACCACCGCGATCCACACCGACCATCTCGTCGACCCCGACGACACCTTCATCCTCGACGACACGGTCCGCTTCGTCGGACAGCGCGTCGTCGCGGTGCTGGCCGACACGGTCGGGGCGGCGGAGGAGGGCTGCCGGAAGGTCGTCGTGGAGTACGAGGTGCTGCCGGCCGTGTTCGACGCCGAAGCCGCGATGGCAGAGGGGGCGCCACAACTCCACCGCACGGACGATCCGTTCGTCCGGGACCCCGTCCACAACGTGCTGCTGGAGGTCCACTCGCACATCGGCGACGTGGACGCGGGGTTCGCCGAGGCCGACGTGATCCACGAGGGCACGTACTCCTCGCCCCGGGTACAGCACGCGCATCTGGAGACGCACGGCTCGATCGCCTGGCTGGAGAACGGGCGCCTCAACGTCCGCACCAGCTCGCAGTCCCCGTCGATCGCGAAGGTCAAACTCGCCTATCTGTTCGCCCTGCGCCCCGACCAGCTTCGGGTGTTCTGCAAGCGCGTGGGCGGCGGCTTCGGCGGCAAGCAGGAGGTGATCTCGGAGGACCTCGCCGCGCTCGCCGCTCTGGACACCGGGCGTCCCGTCTGCTTCGAGTACACCCGCGAGGAGGAGTTCACCACGGCCTCGCCACGGCACCCGATGACGCTGACGGTCAAGCTCGGCGCGAAGGCCGACGGCACCCTCACGGCGTTCCAGGTCCGCAATGTGTCGAACACGGGCGCCTACGGCAACCACGGCGGCGAGACGCTGTACGCGGGCGGCGCGGCCGTCATGATCTACCGCTGCCCCCACAAGAAGTACGACGCGTACTCCGTCTACACCAACACCGTTCCGAGCGGCGCGCTGCGCGGCTACGGGATGACCCAGCCGGCGTTCGCCGTGGAGTCGGCGATGGACGAGCTGGCGCGCGCCCTGCACCTCGATCCGCTCGAGCTGCGCCGCCGGAACATCGTGCGCCCGGGCGACCCGCTCGTCGCCCTGCACGACGGCCCCGACGACGTGTCGTTCACCGAGGACTCCCTCGCGAAGTGCATCGACCGGGTGGGCGAGGCCCTGGCCCGGACCGCGGGCCAGGCTCCCCCCGGCCCCGAGTGGCTCGTCGGGACCGGCGTGGCGAGTTCCCTGCATGAGACAGCGCCGCCGACCGAGCACATCTCCGAGGCCTACGTCACGCTCGGCGACGACCTCGTGTACGAACTGGCCGTCGGCACGGTCGAGTTCGGCGAGGGCACGTCGACCGCACACGTCCAGATCGCGGCCGGCCAGCTCGGTACGACACCGGCGCGCATCCGGCTGGTGCAGTCCGACACCGACCGCACGGGCTTCGACACGGGCGCCTTCGCGAGTGCGGGGCTGTTCGTGTCGGGCAACGCGGTGCTCCGGGCGGCCGACGCCGTACGCGACCGCATCCTGGAGTACGCCGCCGCGTACACGGGCGTCCATCCCGTGCTGTGCTCGATGGGCGAGGAGGACGTCCTCTGCGGCGACCGGCGGGTGCCGCTGGCCGAGCTGGTCGCATCGGCCCGGGCGCGCGGAATCCGGTTCACCGCCGCCCGCAAGGCCTACGGCTCGCCCCGCAGCGTCACCTCCAACACCCAGGGCTTCCGGATCGCCGTGCACCGGGTGACGGGCGAGATCCGCATCCTGCACAGCGTCCAGGCGGCCGACGCCGGCGCGATCGTCAACCCCGCTCAGGTGCGCGGACAGGTGGAGGGCGGGGTCGCCCAGGGCATCGGGTTCGCGCTGACCGAGAACCACCACGTCGACGCGGACGGCGTCATGGTGAACCCGAACCTGCGCAACTACCGCATCCCCACCTACGCCGACGTTCCGCGCACCGACGTGCTTCTGGTGGCCTCGACGGATTCCGTCGGCCCCCTGCGGTCGAAGGGAATGGCGGAGTGCTGCATCAACCCGGTGGCCCCGGCGCTGGCGAACGCCCTGCATGACGCCACCGGCGTCCGCTTCCGCTCGCTGCCGCTGACTCCGGAGCGGATCTACAGCCGGCTCGTCGAGAAGCAGTCGGTGTCGACGGGCCCGGGCTCATGAGCACCGAACAGCACGAGGGCGCGGCGGCGACGGCGATCATCGGCCAGAAGGTACTGCCCGGACTCGAACAGGAATACGAGTCATGGCAGGAGGACGTCAACGCCGCCGCCGCCGACTACGCCGGGTATCTCGGCGTCGAGGTGTCCCGGCCGACGGACCTGCAACCCGAATGGGTCGTCGTCTACCGGTTCGACTCGGTGGCCCACCTTCAGACGTGGATCGACAGCGCGACCAGACAGCGCCTCCTGGAGGTCGGCGACACCTATCTGGACGGCCCCGGCACGCAGCAGGTCGTCACCGGCGGCGGCCGGCCGACGGATCCGCTGGTGACGGTCGTGATCACCCACCGCGTCGATCCCGGCCAGGTGGACGAGTTCCTCGCCTGGCAGCGTCGTATGAGCCAGGAGGAGGGGAAGTTCGAGGGATTCCGCGGGACCGAGCTGTTCCGTCCGGTCGAGGGGGTCCAGGCCGACTGGACCACCATGTACCGATTCGACAGCGCCGAGCACCTCGACGCCTGGCTGACGTCATCGAGGCGGCAGGAGCTGCTCTCCGAAGGCGCGAAGTTCAACGACTTCAGACTCCACACGATCGACAACTCGTTCGGCAGCTGGTTCGCCTTCGACGAGAGCGGCAGGGAATCTCCGCCGCCCTCGGAGACGAAGACGTCCGTCGCGGTCTGGGTCGGCCTGTACCCGACCGTCGTGCTGCTGACGCTGGCCCTGTCGCCGCTGGGCATGCCGTTCTGGCTCGGGCTGCTCGTGGGCAACCTGTTGTCGAGCTTCCTGATGAGCTTCCTCACCATGCCGCACTACGTGAACCGGCTCCTGGGGCGGTGGCTGCGGCCCCCACCGGACGAGCCGGCGGCGCGGACCAACCTCGTCGGCCTCGGCGTCGTCGCCGTGCTGATGGCGTTCTGGGTCGCGGTCTTCTACGTCGTCACCACCCAGATCTGGACGCTGCCCTGAGCGATCACGGACGTGCCGGCGGGGGGCGGCTCGCGTCGACCTCGGACAAGGGTTGGTTTTCGGCCGCCGGGCAGGAGTCGGCGAGCGTCCCCGCCTACCTTCCCCCCTTGCCGGCCCCCCGTCCCTTCCCGGAGTTGCCCTTCCCGGATCCCGGCGCCGCGGGAGAGGCCGGGTCGCTCGCCGTCGGGTCGCCGGCCGAAGAGGCGTCCGAGGGCGCCGAGGACGTCGTATCGCCCGAAGACGGCGCCGCACCGGCAGCGGTCGACGCGGACGGGCTCGGCCCCGCGGAACCGGTGGAGCCGCCCGCGGACGGGGACGGCGCCGAGGGGCTCGCCGTGTCGCCGGACGACGAGCGCGTGTCCGCCCGCCCGCCCGGCACGCCCTGCCGCCCGTCGGTCGCCGGACCGGAGAAGGACAGGCCCGCCACCACGGCGGCCAGCGACACCGCGCCCACCGCTCCCGCCGCGACCACGACCCGACGCGAACGCCACCCTCCCGCCCGGCGCACGGCGCGCCGACGGTCCGCGCGACCGCCCGCTCCCTCCTCCGCGGCGGGGACCGGGGGAAGCCGCTGCGTCTCGTCGTACGCGTTCTCCCATCCGTGCGCCGTCGCCGGATCGGCGTACTGCTCGTACGTGGAGGGGTCGGCCTCGGCGTACGGGTCGTACACGATCGGCCGAACCTGGGGCGTACCGCTCTCACCTGACCTGGACATGGCCGCAGATTCTAGGGACAGGTGTGACTCCTGGGACAGCTACCGCCGATAACAGTCCAAACCACCCGTCTCACGTGGTGGAAAACACGCCACAGGATGCGTTACCGAGCCGTAAGCTCCCAGGCATGCAGGTGATCCAGTCGACCAAGCTCTCCAACGTCTGTTACGAGATCCGGGGCCCGGTTCTCGAAGAGGCGATGCGCCTGGAAGCGGCTGGTCACCGCATCCTCAAGCTGAACACCGGCAACCCGGCCGCCTTCGGCTTCGACTGCCCGCCGGAGATCCTGGAGGACATCCTCCGCAACGTCTCCACCGCGCACGGCTACGGCGACGCCAAGGGCCTGCTGGCCGCACGCAGGGCCGTCGTGATGCACAACCAGACGCTCGGCATCGAGACGGACGTCGAGCACGTCTTCATCGGCAACGGCGTCTCCGAGCTGATCGTCATGGCGATGCAGGGCCTGCTGGACGACGGCGACGAGGTCCTCGTCCCCGCCCCGGACTACCCCCTGTGGACCGCGGCCGTCTCCCTCTCCGGCGGCACCGCCGTGCACTACCGCTGCGACGAGCAGTCGGACTGGATGCCGGACCTCGCGGACGTCGAGCGCAAGGTCACCGACCGCACCAAGGCGATCGTCATCATCAACCCGAACAACCCGACGGGCGCGGTGTACGACGAGGCGATGATCCGGGGACTGACGGACATCGCGCGCCGGCACAACCTGCTGGTCTGCTCGGACGAGATCTACGACAAGATCCTCTACGACGGCGCCACGCACACCCCGACCGCCAAGGTCGCCCCGGATCTGCTCACCCTCACCTTCAACGGCATGTCGAAGGCGTACCGGGTGGCCGGCTACCGGGTCGGCTGGATGTCGATCTCCGGCCCGCGCGCCCACGCCGACTCCTACATCGAGGGCCTGACGATCCTGGCGAACATGCGGCTCTGCGCCAACATGCCGGGCCAGCACGGAGTGGTCGCCGCGCTCAGCGGACGCCAGACGATCAACGACCTGGTGCTGCCCGGCGGGCGGCTCAAGGAGCAGCGGGACGTCGCGTACGAGCTGCTCACCCAGATCCCGGGCGTGACCTGCGTGAAGCCCAAGGGTGCGCTGTATCTGTTCCCGCGCCTGGACCCCGGCGTCTTCAAGATCAAGGACGACCGGCGGATGGTCCTGGACCTGCTGCGCCGGGAGAAGATCATGGTCGTCCAGGGCACCGGCTTCAACTGGCCGGAACCGGACCACTTCCGGGTCGTCACCCTGCCGACGGCGACGGATCTGCGCGACGCGGTGAGCCGGATCGCCCGCTTCCTGGACGGCTACGGCCAGCCGTGACCGCGGCTTCGACCGCGGGTCTACTTTAGACGAAATCTAAGCTAGGATGGTTTCCTGACAGCACAGGAGGCCATCCTCATGTACGAACCGATCCGCACCAAGTCGGTCCACACCACGATGGCCGGCACGTCCTCGGACTTCCCCCACCGTTCCCGCGAGGAGGAGCTGGACATCCAGCTCGCCGGTCACCTCGCGGCGCTGCTCGCCGTCACCGACGAGCTGCGCGCCACGGCGCCGTCCACCGACCTGGACACCGCGGCCGCCCGGCTCGCGCAGCAGGTCACGCGACTGCGGGGAGGACGGACCCCGGTCCGCCCGACCCCCGCCGCCGAGCCGCACCTCGCGGTGCTGCACGAGCGGGCGAACGCCCTGGCGGGCCGCGCCCTCCTCGTCGCCGCGTCCCGCGCGGACACCACGGCGGCGATCCTGGCGGCCCAGCGCATGGAAGCGCACACGGCCGCCCTGACGGAACCCAAGGAACTGAGCACAGCCGGCTGACCCCCTCCGGGGAACTCCCCCGGAGACCCACGAACGGCCCCGGCCCGCGTGCACCCGCAGCGACGCGCGGACCGGGAGCCATGCACTGCGTCGGCCTGAGCCGGGGCGCCTGTTCGCCGTGGGGGTAGCTGACGTCTTGCGGGTGCGGGTGCGCCAGGAGTCCCGCACCCGCTACTTGGAGGACCGCTCACAGCAACACCCTGAGGGGCGCGGGGCTGTGTCGATCTGCGGCTCCGCCGCGCGGGCAGGCCACAGCGAACTCGCACCCGGAAAACCACACGGGCGAAGGTCTGCCGTCCGCTCCCCGTCGGGGCGGACGGGGAGCGGACGACAGACCCAGGGCCGCATACGCCGTTGTACGCGGCCTCGCCGATCACTGGGCGGGCGTCAGCCCAGGCGCTGCACCAGCGCCCGGTACTCGTCCCACAGCTCCTTCGGCGTGTGCTCGCCGAAGGTGTTCAGGTGCTCGGGGACCAGCGCCGCCTCCTCGCGCCAGACCTCCTTGTCGACCGTGAGCAGGAAGTCGAGGTCCTCCTCGGCGAGTTCGAGACCCGCCGTGTCCAGCGCGCCCTTCGCCGGCAGCACGCCGATCGCCGTCTCGACGCCCTCGGCCTTGCCCTCCAGCCGCTCCACGATCCACTTCAGGACGCGGCTGTTCTCGCCGAAGCCGGGCCAGACGAACTTGCCCGCGTCGTTCTTGCGGAACCAGTTGACGTAGTAGATCTTCGGGAGCTTCGCCTGGTCCCTGCCCTTGGCGACGTCGACCCAGTGGCCCATGTAGTCGCCCATGTTGTAGCCGCAGAACGGCAGCATGGCGAAGGGGTCGCGGCGCAGCTCGCCGACCTTGCCCTCGGCGGCGGCGGTCTTCTCGCTCGCCACGTTCGCGCCGAGGAACACGCCGTGGTTCCAGTCGAAGGACTCCGTCACCAGCGGGACCGCGCTCGCGCGCCGGCCGCCGAAGAGGATCGCCGAGATCGGCACGCCCTTGGGGTCCTCCCACTCGGGCGCGATGATCGGGCACTGTGCGGCGGGGACGGTGAAGCGGGCGTTGGGGTGGGCGGCGGGGACGTCCGCGGAAGGCGTCCAGTCGTTGCCCTTCCAGTCGGTGAGGTGGGCGGGAGTCTCCTCCGTCATGCCCTCCCACCAGATGTCGTTGTCGTCCGTCAACGCCACGTTGGTGAAGACGGAGTTGCCCCACAGCGTCTTCATCGCGTTGGCGTTGGTGTGCTCACCGGTGCCGGGCGCGACGCCGAAGAAGCCGGCCTCGGGGTTGATCGCGTACAGCCGGCCGTCCTCGCCGAAGCGCATCCAGGCGATGTCGTCGCCGATGGTCTCCACGGTCCAGCCGGAGATCGTCGGCTCCAGCATGGCGAGGTTGGTCTTGCCGCAGGCCGACGGGAAGGCCGCCGCGACGTACTTCGACTCCCCCTGCGGCGGGGTCAGCTTGAGGATCAGCATGTGCTCGGCGAGCCAGCCCTCGTCGCGGGCCATGACGGAGGCGATGCGCAGGGCGTAGCACTTCTTGCCGAGCAGGGCGTTGCCGCCGTAGCCGGAGCCGTAGGACCAGATCTCGCGGCTCTCGGGGAAGTGCGAGATGTACTTGGTCCGGTTGCAGGGCCACGGGACGTCCGCCTCGCCCTCGGCCAGCGGCGCTCCGAGCGTGTGCACAGCACGCACGAAGAACCCGTCGGCGCCGAGTTCGTCCAGGACCGGCTGTCCCATGCGGGTCATGGTGCGCATGGACACGGCGACGTAGGCGGAGTCGGTGATCTCGACGCCGATCGCGGAGAGGTCCGAGCCCAGCGGGCCCATGCAGAAGGGGACGACGTACATGGTGCGGCCCCGCATCGAGCCGCGGAACAGGCCCTTCTCACCGGCGAAGATCTCCCGCATCTCGGCGGGGGCCTTCCAGTGGTTGGTCGGACCGGCGTCCTCCTCCTGCTCGGAGCAGATGAAGGTGCGGTCCTCGACGCGGGCGACGTCGGTGGGGTCGGAGGCCGCGTAGTAGGAGTTCGGGCGTTTGATCGGGTCGAGTTTTTTGAAGGTGCCCTTGTCGACGAGCTCCTCGCACAGTCGCTCGTACTCGGCCTCTGATCCGTCACACCAGACCACGTTGTCCGGCTGCGTCAGTTCGGCGATCTCGTTCACCCAGGAGACGAGTTCCTGGTGGTCGGTGGGGATGACGGGGGGAGCCGCGATGTCGCGCGCCACGATTGCTCCTAGAAGAGGGGTTTTTTGTTGGAGGCCCCGTGGGGGCTGCGACCCGGATGCTTCTCGATGGTGACCTTGGCGCTCATCCGGTGTCGACCGCACTCATTTGATCATCCGACGGTCCCGCCCATATGTCCATAGGGCCTCACAGGTGAGCGGAGTGAGGATGGCCACGTGCCCGCCCAGGTGTACGGACGACGCTTTGCGTCCACATGACGTTCGGACGAGAGCCCTTTGACGCACCTCCCGTGAGACGATGGCCACTCTTCGCCACGCATCTCGCCGGACTGATCCGTAACCTACGGTTCCGTAGGTACGATTCGGGCTATGACTGCGCCCGTCCCCGACGCGCCCACGGACACGCCGGCCGCCGGCCGCGGCCCCGTCGCGCTCTCCCTGCCGCAAGAAATCAAGCCCAAGCTCCGCGGCTGGCTGCATCTGGGCATGTTCCCGGCCGTACTGATCTCCGGCCTCGTGCTCACCGCCCTGGCCGACTCCCCCCGCGGCCGCATCGCCTGCGGCATCTACGCCCTCACCGCCTGCCTGCTCTTCGGCGTGAGCGCCCTGTACCACCGGGGCAACTGGAACGCGCGGATGGACGGCATCCTGCGCAGACTCGACCACGCGAACATCTTTCTGATCATCGCGGGCACCTACACACCGCTGACCATGCTGTTGCTGCCCGACGCCAAGGGTCAGTGGCTGCTGTGGGGCATCTGGGGGGCGGCCCTCGCGGGGATCATGTTCCGGGTCTTCTGGGTCGGCGCCCCGCGCTGGCTCTACACGCCCTGCTACATCGCGATGGGCTGGGCGGCCGTCTTCTTCCTGCCGGACTTCATGCGCACGGGCGGCATCGCGGTGCTGGTCCTGGTGATCGTCGGCGGCCTGCTGTACAGCGCGGGCGGCGTCATCTACGGCATCAAGCGCCCCAATCCCTCACCGAACTGGTTCGGCTTCCACGAGGTCTTCCACTCCCTCACGCTCGCCGCGTTCGTCGTCCACTACGTCGGCATCTCCCTGGTGGCCTACCAGCACGCGTAACCGTCGCTTTTCCGCCTTCCTCCCGGTCACGGCTCCACGCCGTGGCCGGTTTCTTTTTGTGCGAGCACCCTCAGGATTGACAGTAACCATCTTTTGAGAGCTACTCTCATTTCATGGTTACTGTCACGCAAGACCACGAGACGGGCACCGACCCCCGTCGCTGGTGGGCCCTGGGCGCCCTGGTCGCGAGCATGCTCACGCTCGGCTTCGACACGACGATCCTCAATGTCGCGCTCCCGACGATGGCGGAGCAGCTCGGCGCCACCACCGGCCAACAGCAGTGGATGGCGGACGCGTACATCGTCGTGTTCGCCGCGCTGATGCTCCCCGCCGGACTCCTCGGCGACCGGTTCGGCCGACGCCGGATGCTGATCGTCGGGCTCGGCGTCTTCCTCGTCGGCTCACTGGTCGGCACGCTCGCCTCGAACGTCGACGCGGTGATCGCCGCCCGCGCCTTCATGGGCGTCGGCGCCGCGCTGGTCACCCCGCTCGCACTGTCGGTGCTGCCCTCGCTGTTCGCACCCGAGGAGCGCACCAAGGCCGTCGGCATCGTCTCGGCCGGCTCCACCCTCGGCCTGCCGCTCGGACCGATCATCGGCGGCTGGCTGCTCAACCACTTCTGGTGGGGCTCGGTCTTCCTGATCAACCTCCCGATGGCCGCGATCGGCATCGCCGCCTGCGTCTTCCTGCTGCCCGAGACCCGCGACCCCGCCTCCCCCAAGGTCGACACCGTCTCCACCGCCCTCACCGCGACCGGCCTCGCCGCGCTCATCTACGCCATCATCGAGGCCCCCACCCGGGGCTGGACCGACCCGCTGGTCCTCGCGATGTTCGCCGCGTCCGTCGTCCTGATCACCGCACTCGTGCTGCGCGAGCGGCAGGCCGTGCGGCCGATGCTCGACATGGGGCTGCTCGCCCACCGCGGGTTCCTGTTCAACACGCTCGCCGCGACCCTCGTGATGTTCGTGCTGTCCGGCCTGATGTTCGTCCTGCCGCCCTACCTCCAGGCCGTCCTCGGCCATGACTCCCTCGGCACCGGTGTGCGGATGCTGCCGTTGATGGGCGGTCTGATCGTCGCCGCGCGCACCGCGCAGCCGATCGTCGCCCGGTTCGGCGCCCGCGCCGTGGTCAGCGCGGGCCTGGTGGTGCTGGCCTTCGCCGCCCTGCTCGGCAGCCGGACGACGGTCGACTCCGGCTACGGCTTCGTCGCCCTGTGGCTGTCGCTCGCCGGGGCCGGCTTCGGCTTCTCGGTCGTGCCCGCGATGGCCGGCGCGCTCGGCACCCTGCCCTCCGACCGCGCGGGCAGCGGCTCCGGCCTGCTGATGACGCTCCGCCAGGTCGGCGGCGCGATCGGCATCGCCCTGCTCGGCAGCCTGCTCGCGAGCACCTTCCGCGACCGCCTCGACGTCACCGGCCTGCCCGCCGGGGCCGCGGACACCGCCGGGAACTCGGTGGTCGCCGCCCATCTGATCGCCGAGAAGGCCCACCTGGCCGATCTCGCCGCCTCCGCGAACAGCGCCTACGTGCACGGCATGGGCCTGGTCCTGCTGGTGGCCGGGTTCGCCGCCCTGGTCTCCGCACTGCTGGCGGGAGCGTTCCTGCCGGGGGCGCCCGACGCACCGCGTACGGAGCGCGGTGACACCGACATGGCCGCCACCACGGCCGATGCCCGACAATGAACCTCATGACGGCCGCACCTTCCAGTACTCCCGCCGACCGCCCCCGACTGAGCCTCCGTGAGCGCAAGAAGATCAAGACCCGCGAGGCGATCCGCACCGCGACCTACGCGCTGGTCAAGGAACAGGGGTACGACGCCACGACGATCGACCAGATCGCCGAACGCGCCGAGGTGTCGCCCTCGACCGTCTTCCGCTACTTCCCCACCAAGGAGGACATCGTGCTCACCGACGAATACGACCCGATCCTCCTGGAGGAGCTGCGGGCCCGTCCGGCGGACGAGCCGGTGCCGGACACCATGCGGTACGTGATGAAGGAAGGCATCCGCCAGGGCATCCAGGAACAGCTCGAGATGGCGCAGATGCGCACCCACCTCATGGTCCAGGTCCCGGCCGTGCGCTCGCGGATGATGGAGAGCATGTCGGTCACCGGCCGCATGCTCTGCACCGCGATCGGCGAGCGCACCGGCCGCGACCCCGACAGCCTGGAGGTCCGCGTCTACGCGATGTCCCTCATCGGCGGCCTCATGGAGACGTCCCTGTACTGGGCCGAGCAGGGCCACAAGGACGACCTCCAAAGCCTCGTCGACCGCACGCTGGACGTCCTGGAGCACGGCCTCGGCAGGGAAACCCGCTGATCGGCGGGCTCTCCCCATGCCATCCTGACCAGGTGAACGCAACTGAGATCCGCGTCGAAATCGCCCCCGAGCTGACTCTCTTCGTCCCGCACGCCCGGCGCGCCGGAGCCACCGCGCTCGCCGTCGACGGCGTCTCGACCCTCGGCCATGTCGTCGAGTCCCTCGGAGTGCCCCTCACAGAGGTCGGCGCGCTGCTCGTCGACGGCCGCGAGGTGCGGGTCTCGCACATCCCGGCCGACGGCGAGTCGGTCGCCGTCCACCCCGTCGCCCGTCCCCAGCTCGTCCCGGGCGCTCCCCTGCGCTTCATCCTCGACGTCCACCTCGGCACCCTCGCCCGCCGGCTGCGGCTGCTCGGCGTGGACGCCGCCTACGAGTCGACCGACATCGGCGACCCGGCGCTCGCCGCCCGCTCGGCCGCGCAGCAGCGCGTCATGCTCAGCCGCGACCGCGGACTGCTGCGCCGCCGCGAACTGTGGGCGGGCGCCTACATCTACAGCACCGACCCCGAACAGCAACTCCGCGACGTCCTCGACCGGTTCGCACCCGAACTGCTCCCCTGGACCCGGTGCACGGCCTGCAACGGCCTGCTGAAGAAAGCCACCAAGGACGAGGTCGCCGACCAGCTGCGACACGGCACGCAGAAGTCGTACGACGTCTTCGCCCAGTGCCGCTCCTGCGGGCGCGCCTACTGGAAGGGCGCCCACCACGAACAACTGGTGGCGATCGTGGAGGACGCCCTGAGCATGCGCGCACAGGGGAACTGAGTACGCCGGCCCATCACCGACGGCCCGCCGCGCGGTGGGATGGGGGCATGAACACCACCGCCCCGCAGCAGGTCACGCTCACGCCGCGGCACAAGTACCGCCTCCTCGTCGGCTGGGCCGTCGCCGGACTCGTCTCGCTCCTGCCGACCGTCGTCCTCGCCTGGCTGGCCGCGGTGTCCACCGAGCGCGGCGGCCGCTGCCTGATGTCCGGCGAGCAGTGCTCCACGATCCCCGGCAGCGCCCTGTACGCCGTGTTCTGGCTGTCCGTGGCGGCCGGTCTGACAGCACTGGTACGGCCCCGGGCCCGCTGGACGTACGCGAGGCTCGGGGCCGTACTGGTGCAGTGGGGTGCCCAGCTCACGCTGGGCGCGATGATCCTCAGCGGCGCTTGAGATCCGTCTCGCTCAGCCGTTCAGCGCGGTGCGCAGCCGCTCCGGGTCGGTGGTCGGGGCGTCGCACGTGAAGTCGCGGCAGACGTACGCGGTCGGTTCACCGCCGCTCAGCGGCCGGTCGGCGAGCAACGGGAACTCGTCGCTCCCCGAGACCCCGAACGCGACGACGGCCCCCGGGGCGGTCCCCAGAAGCGCGGTGCGATGAAGGGCCTTCGAGGCCTTGTCAGCCATGTCCGAGCCGACGACGGCGACCTCACGCGGCCCGTCGAGCAGCGCCTCGGCGGCGGCGAGCCCCCACCCGATGAACCGGGGCACCCGCGGCCCGAGCGCCTTCACCACCCCCAACGCCCGCTCCGCGGCGGTGCGGTGCGGCTCGGAACCGGTGTGGGCCGCATAGCTCAGCAGGGCTCCGGCGGCGGCGGTCCAGCCCGAGGGGACGGCGTTGTCGGTCGGATCCTGCGGACGCCGGATGAGCTGCTCGGCGTCGGCCGCGGTGTCGTACAGCGCACCGGACTCGGGGTCGACGAACCGGACGAGGACGTGGTCGAGCAGGAACCCGGCGAACTCCAGCCAGACGCCCTCCCCGGTCACGGAGCCGAGCGCGAGGAACCCCTCGGCGACGTCGGCGTAGTCCTCCAGGACCCCCGCGTTGGCCCCGATCTGCCCGTCCTTGCTGGTACGGGCGATCCGGGCCAGGTCGTCGAGATGCAGCCGGACGAGGAGATCGGCGGCGGCGAGAGCCGCGTCCACGAGATCGGGACGGTCGAAGTAGGCGCCGGTCTCCGCGAGCGCGGCGATCGCCAGCCCGTTCCAGGCGGCGACGACCTTGTCGTCCCGCCCGGGCGCGGGCCGCTCGGCGCGCTCGCGGAGCAGCCGCTCCTTGATGTCGGCGATCTTCTCGGCGTCGAAGACCTCGTCCTGCTGCGGGAGTCGGAGCACGGAGGAGCCGTGCTCGAAGGTGCCGTCCTCGGTCACGCCGAAGTAGCGCGCGGCAAGCTCGGCGTCGTCCGGCCCGAGCGCCGCGCCGAGCTGCTCGGGCGTCCACGCGTAATAGGCGCCCTCGACGTGCTTCCCGCTCCCGTCGTCGCTGTCGGCGTCGAGCGCCGAGGCGAACCCGCCCTGGTCGGTGCGCAGTTCCCGCACCATGAAGTCGGCGGTCTCCAACGCGACCCGCCGGGCGAGCTCACTGCCGGTGGCCCGCCAAAGATGGGCATACACACGGCACAGCAGCGCATTGTCGTACAGCATCTTCTCGAAATGCGGCACGACCCAGTCACGGTCGACGGAGTACCGGGCGAACCCGCCGCCCAACTGGTCGTAGATCCCTCCCCGGGCCATCCGCTCACACGTGTCCTGCGCCATCTGGAGCGCGCCCTCGGCCCCGGTCCGCGCGTGATGCCGCAGCAGGAACTCGACGACCATCGACGGCGGGAACTTCGGCGCCCCGCCGAACCCGCCCCGCTGCGGGTCGTACTCCCGGGTCAGCCCGAGCAACGCCTGCGACAGCTCCTGCTCGCCGGGCGCCTGACTGTCCCCGTAGGCGATCTCCCGCCCCGCCAGATCCCGCACGATCTTCCCCGCGACCTCGGCCACCTCGTCCCGCCGCTCGGTCCACGCCTGCCGGACCCCTTCCAGCACCTGCCGGAAGGAGGGCATGCCGTGCCGCGGCGCGGGCGGAAAATACGTCCCGAAGTAGAACGGCTCGGCCTCGGCCGTGAGAAACACGGTCATCGGCCAGCCACCCTGCCCGGTGGCCGCCTGAACGGCCTCCATGTAGACGGCGTCGACATCGGGCCGCTCCTCGCGGTCGACCTTGATGTTGACGAAGTGCGCGTTGAGCTGGTCGGCGGTCTCCTGGTCCTCGAAGGACTCGTGCGCCATGACATGGCACCAGTGGCAGCTGCTGTACCCCACGCTCAACAGCACCGGCACCCCCCGCCTGCGCGCCTCCTCGAAGGCCTCGGCCGACCAGGGCCACCAGTCGACGGGGTTGTCGGCGTGCTGGAGGAGGTAGGGGGATGTCTCATGAGCCAGTCGGTTCGGCATGGGGTCCATCCTGCCGCAGTCCCCCGCCGCTCACGCGTCAGGCGTCCTGCGGACCGTGGCCTCGCGCGCCGCAGGACGATCGCGGAGCCCCCGCCCTCTCGCGCCGCGGAGCCGCCCGCAGCACACTTGACCAAGAAATGTGTGACCGCCGGAGGGGGACGGGACATGCGGGACGGCCATAGGGCTGAAGCCGAGCGGTTGTTGGCGCGGGCCGTGGAGGAGGAGGTGCGGCGGTCCGGTGGGCGTGCCGATCGGCAGGCGTTGATGACGCGGGCGCGTGGCGCGTTGGACGCGATGGCGCAGACCGCCGCCGAGGAGTACGAGGCGTATGCGCGTGCGCTGGAGGAGTCGGAGGCCCGGCGGATCAGTTTCGGGCAGCGATACGCGCGTGAAGGCGGGCGGACTCCGTTGCTGGTGGCGGGTGTTGCGGCCCTGACGACGGCGGTCGCCGACCTCGCGCTGGGCACGGGCCCGGGTACGGCTCTCGGGGCCGGGGTGACCGTCGGGGTCGTCGGGGCCGCCGCGACCGTCGTGAAGGTGGCGGGGTCGCATCTGCCGGCCGCGCATCACCGGGCCGGCGAGGCGGGACAGCCCGGCGGCGCCGAACAACTGCGGTTGCAGTGGCTCACGGCGCTGGAGGTGCGGGGCATCCGGCCGTTCCTGGACCAGCAGCGGGTGCTGAGCGCGACGACCGGCGCGAAGAAGGCGCCGGGACCGCAGCTGCGCGGCACCGACAAGAGCGCGGCGGCGCGCGGACGGACGGTGCTGGCGCAGTCGTTCGCCCAACTCCCCGAGCCGGCCGGTCCGTTCGCGGGACGCCGGGCGGAGCTGGCGCAGATCCGGCAGTGGGTGCAGTCGGCGCGGGCCAGCACGCAGACCCGGCCCACGGTGGTCGTGCTGCACGGCGACCCCGGCAGCGGCCGTACGACGCTCGCGGTGCGGGCCGCGCACGATCTGCGGGACCAGTTCCGTGGCGCGTGCGTGGTGGACCTGCGCGGCGACAGCACGCAGGAGACGCCGCTGCCGACCAGGGACGCCCTGCTGCACCTGCTGAACCGGCTCGGCGCGCCGCGCGAGCAGCTTCTCTTCCGTGAGCGTTCCTCCGCGGAACAGCAGGTCAAGCGGCTGAGCGAGCTGTACCAGCAGCATCTGACGGGCCTGCCGGTCATCGTCGTCCTCGATGACGCCTCCGATGCGGAGCAGGTCCGCGCGCTCGTCCCCGAACGCTCCGACAGCCTCGTCCTGGTGACCGCGCGGACCCCGCCCGCGCTGCCGGCCGAGGTGTCCGCGTGGGTGCACGAGCTGGCGGTGCGTCCGCTGGCGGCGGCGGGCGCGGAGGAACTGCTGGGCGCGGCGGCGCAGGACTCCTCGGGTCCCTACGACGCCGAGTCCGCCGACCGGATCACCGAGTTGTGCGGCGGGCTGCCGCTGGCACTGCGCGTAGTGGGCTCCTCGCTGGGCCCGCGTTCGCCGCGCGCGCTGGCCGCGGACCTGAGCGTGTACGGACCGGTGGAGCCGGTCGAGCGTGCGCTGTGGCTGCGCTACACCGACCAGCCGGAGGTGCCGCGCAGGCTGCTGCGCCGGCTGGCGCTGGCCGGGCGCGCCTCGCTCGGGGCGGCCGCGGCGGCCGCGCTGCTCGCGACGGACCGCGGGGAGGCGGCGCGGCATCTCGCGGCCCTCGCCGACGCCGGACTGGTCGACCTGGTCCGCGGCGACCGCTACCGCCTGCACGACCTGGTCCGCGCCTTCGCGCAGGCCCGTCTGCTGGACGAGGAGGAGCAGGCCGACCGCGCGGCGGCCCAGGAGCGTCTGATCGTCAGCTACGCCGAGCTCGCCGACTCCGTGCTGCGGCTGGTCGACGGCAACATGTCGACCCGCTCGGACCGTTTCACCCCGCACGGCTTCACCTCCCTGGACGAGGCGCTGCGCTGGCTGGACGACGAGTCGAGCTTCATCACGGCGACGCTGCGGAACGCGGAGGGCGTGGACCAGAACGCCGTCATGAGCCTGCTGGGCGCACTGTGCGACTACTGCCTGCTGCGCGGCGACCTCTACCGGCTCGGTGAGATCAGCGAGCTGGCCCAGTCGGTCGGCCAGGACCTGCTGGTCCGGTCCGTGCAGTGGCGCACGGGCATCGCGGCCCGGCAGCTGGGCGAGCTCGACAAGGCCCGCACCACGCTCAGCTCGGTCGTCGACCTCTACCTCCAGGCCCATCACGACGCGGGCGCGGCGCGCGCCCTGTGCTCGCTGGGCATCACCCTGCACCACCAGGGCCAGCTCACGGAGGCGGCGGCCAAACTGCGGGAGGCGATGGACCTGCAGGCCGCGCCCGAGCTGGCCACGGACCGCGCCTGGACGATGCACGCGCTGGCCGCGGTGGAGCGGGACCGGGCCCACCTCGCCGAGGCCCTGGATCTGCTCACGCGCTCGCTGGTCCTGCACCGCGAGGGCGGCTCCGTGCACGGTGAGGCGTGGGCGCACTTCCAGCTGGGGCAGCTGCATCTGCGGCGCGGCGATGTCCCGCAGGCCGAGGCCGAGCTGCGTCGGGCCCTCGATCTGTACGGTCGCACCCGGGACGCCCGCGGCGAGGCCTGGGCCCTGACCCAGTTGGCCCGGGCCCGGCTCATCGCCGGCGATCCCGGCCCGGCGGCGGAGGATCTGCGTCGGGCGGCGGCCCGGCACCGGGACAACGAGGACGCGCGCGGCGAGGCCTGGACGATCTACTACCTGGGTCTGGCCCTGGAGGAGACGGGCGATCTGGACCACGCGGTCCGGGAGCTGGAACGTTCCCGCACGCTGTTCTCCCGGATGCGGGACGTCTACGGCCTGGCCTGCGCCCGGCACCACTCGGCCCGGGTGACCCGCGACCAGCGCGCCGCGCAGACCGGTTCGCTGCGCAACTCCGGCTTCGCCCGGCAACTGCTGGTCGACGCCCGCGCCGACTTCCAGCGCATCGGCGTCGCCCATGGCGAGGCGTGGACCTGCCTGGAGCTGGCGATCGTCGACGCGGGCAACGCCCGTGCGCAGGCCGCGCTGGCCCTGTGCGAGGAGGCGGCGGCCCTGTTCGCCTCCTACGGTGACCGGCGCGGCGAGGACTGGGCGCACTTCCTGCGCTGCACCCTGCTGCCGTACGCGGCCCCGGGCGGCGTCGTGGTCGGCACGGCGGTGGCCCAGGAGGAGCTGGCCCAGCTGAGCCGGTCCCACCACACGCTGCGCGACGGCCGTCTCACCGAATGCATCGAGGCCTACGCCCTGCTCCTGGAGCGCGGCGTCCGCCTGGAATCAGGCTGGCAGGCGTGGCGCCTGGGAATGGTCCCGAGCAGACACGGCCGCGAGATCATGGGCGTGGTGCTCCCCGCCGATTGACATGCTCCTCGTCCTGAAGGACGAGGATTCTGGCCTTCTCTACCGGTTGCTGTGCCGCTACGCGGCACAGTTTCCGATGGGGAATCCGTG